>CANJAW010000235.1:0-4860 GCA_947472215.1 Chitinophagaceae bacterium | reverse complement strand
TGTCAACAAATTTACTTGTATAATTTTTAATATCGGGTTGATTTTACCAGCAATCTTTTGAATACCTTAGAGCAACTGTCTAAAAGGGTCTACCTTTCTACTTGGCTTACTAACTAGGTGGAGTATACGTTCTTGTTTTCTAAGGGTGGTATTTAAGGTTATACCTGCAATAGTGAGTGGATGAATAAATACCTTCAAGGGCTATTTTAATTCGGTTGTTCAAACCTAGTATCGTGCAAAAGTACCTGATCTGTGAGTGTTTGTAAAAATTCAATCAAATCTACTTTTTCCTGGTTGGTGATGGAGAGTCTGTTTTTTAATAACGGATCGAGGGTTGGCTGGCTGATGTCGATTCCTGTTTGGTAATGTGCCACTACTTGTGAAAGTGAGAAAATTCTACCGTCATGCATATAGGGGCCAGTATATTGAATGTTTCTTAGGCTCGGAACTTTAAAGGCAAGCGAATCGGCGGGTTTACCGGTGATGCGCACGCGCCCCATATCTTTTAAAAAAGGATCGATGGCAAGTCCATTGTTGCGGAAAGAGTTATCGGTGAATAAAGGCTCGGTGTGACATGCATTGCATTTAGCTTGAAAGGTAGCGTAGCCATTTTGTTGAGCAATTGTGAAACTGGCTTCGCCTCTTTTTACTTGATCGTACTTGCTGTTAAAGGATTGTATGCTTCCGATGAATTGCGCTAAAGCTTTTAACATTCGTTGGCTATTGATGGTTGTATCGCCAAATGCTGCAGCAAACATTCGGGGGTAAATACTATCGATAGATAATTTTCGAAGTACATCACCAATATTTTCCGCCATCATCTTACTGTTGGTAATGGGGGCAAGGGGTTGAACTTCGATATGATTAATACCCCCATCCCAGTGCATTTCCTTCATCCAAGCCAGATTAAAAATTGCGGGTGCGTTGCGAAATGTGAAGCTATTATTGAATCCATGGCTAAACTGGTGATCATAAGTAGCAAATGCTGCACTCTGCTCGTGGCAGCTTGCACAGGGGAAACGGCCATCCTTGCTTAAACGACCATCATAAAACAATTTCCTTCCAAGCTGAAAACCTTCTTCTGTGAGTGGGTTGGTTTTGAAAATATCGGTCGGTGGCTGCGGCCATCCTGCTGGTATTTTGATGGATAAATAAGTAGGATGATATCCAGAAGAAAGAGTTGTGCGATCACTTTTTTTGCACGCATCTAAAAGGATGGTTGCGGCCACCAGGCTACAAATGATTGATATGAGAATTTTAAATTTCAATATTTTTATTGATTATTTACAACGATTGTTATAGAAAGCGATAGTGCGACACCTGTTTTTTTGTAAGTAAACTGCAATTGAGTGAAATAATTACTCACCCAATCTGCGTTGGTTTATTGGCTGACTAGAATTTAATTTTCATTCGGGTTTGTTTTATTTCCCCTAATTTTTTTTTGCTCCCTATTCTTTTTTCTTTGGCAGCTTTCCCTGGTTTGGTGGGTCTTCTTTTTTTAGGTACTAAAAGGGCCTTTTTTACCAGTTGGTTCATTTTTTGAATTACCAATAGTTTATTGGCGAGTTGGGATCTTTCGGTTTGATTTTTCACTAATAAAATTCCCTGTTGGGTGATTTTATTGGCTAATTTTTCATTTATCAGGGCTTTTTGGGCATCAGTAAACAAGTGAGAAGCTGCTATGTTCCAATATCCCTCCACCATGGTCTCCACTTTATTTACATTTTGCCCCCCTTTCCCCCCACTTCGGGCCGTATTAAATTTTATTTCTGCCGCAATATCCATACCCAAATTTACTTTATTTTCAGAAAGGGTGGTAACTAAAGCCTTTCATTTGGTATCTTTATTTTTATAAGCCAAAAAAAAACAGGATTTTTGTATATAACCAATTCATTATTAATGCCAAAAGGTATCTATCATTCATTATCGGAGCGCAAGAAGGCAGGCAAAAAATCTTTTGCAGTATTGATTGACCCTGATAAGGTGAATGATCAAAATATGGAGCAGTTGATTGAATTAGCTGTGTCTGCTAAAGTTGATTATTTTTTGGTGGGTGGAAGCTTGGTTATCTCAAATTACTTGGATGAATGCCTTCAATTAATTAGACGAAGTTGTACTATTCCTACCATTCTGTTTCCTGGAAGTCCTTCTCAGGTGAGTAAATATGCAGATGCTCTATTGTATTTGTCATTGATTAGCGGACGCAATGCAGAACTATTGATAGGACAGCATGTGGTATCTGCGCCACTCGTAAAAAAAAGCGGATTAGAGATCATGTCTACGGGCTATATGGTGGTGGATGGCGGAGCGCCTACTACCGTTTCTTATATTTCCAATGCCAGTCCCTTGCCGGCAGATAAGAATGAAATCGCGGTGTGTACCGCAATGGCTGGCGAAATGTTGGGAATGAAATTGATTTATATGGATGCAGGTAGTGGGGCCAAAATCGCTATTACCGAAAGCATGATAGAAAAAGTGTCTCAATCGATCTCTGTACCCTTACTTGTAGGGGGGGGGATTGTGGAACCAGAGAAGGCTTACCTCAATTGTAAAGCGGGTGCCGACGTAGTAGTAGTAGGAAATGCTATTGAAAAAGACAGCTCCTTGATTAAGGAAATGGCCGCCGCAGTGCATAGCGTGCCCATTAAGGTATAGCCTATCGCTGGGTATTTACAAACTCATCATTTCCTTAAATTTAACGGCCTGCCTTCGGCTGACTTCTATCTTTTCACCACCTTGCAAATCAAGTAGTAAACCTCCGTTAAAGTAGGGTTCAATTTTTTCAATCATCCGCAAATTAACAATGTGCTTTCTGTTGGCCCTAAAAAATGTTTTTTCATCGAGCCTTTCTTCCAGTGCATTTAGGGATTTTAATATTAGCGGCTTGTTGCCGGCGAAAAACACTTTGGCATAGTTGCCAACGCTTTCAAACAAACGAACTTCGGAAAGTTTTACAAACCAGCAACGTTCACCGTCTTTTACAAATACCTGGTCCTGTTCTGTAAGCATACCCCTGCTAAATGCTTGTTGTGCAGCGAGCTCTTTTTCTTCAGCTTGAAGTAGTTTTTGTAATGCATCGGCAAGTCTTTTTGGCTCTATGGGTTTCATCAGGTAATCCAATGCATTCACTTCAAATGCCTTTAAGGCGTATTCATCATAGGCGGTAGTAAAAATTACATGCGGTGCCCTGTCTAATTCCTGCAGCATATCAAATCCGGTTTTTCCGGGCATTTGGATATCCAAAAAAATAAGATCTGGATTTAGGGCATCTATTTTTTCAATGCCTTCGGCAGCATTGGCAGCTTCGTCAATTACTTCAATCTCTGGAAATTCGAGCAGTAGCTTTTTCAATTCATTTCTTGCCAATCTTTCATCGTCTATAATGATTGCTTTTTGCATGGGTAAAATTTACTGTTTGAATATTTTTGTTTACTACCGCAGGGTAAAATTAGTGGAGCGGAGCAACCGGCATGGTTATTCTAGACTCCACCATTTCATTATCCATATTTTTGATTGCAAAGCTTGCCTTACCTTGGTAAAGCAGATTTAACCTGTCCTCGGTACTTCTTAATCCAAATCCATTTCCATTGGAATATTCCCCCAATTGACCGCTATTTTGTACTACCAATTCATGTTGATTGTTTACAAAGTCAGAAATCACCCGAATGCTTCCCCCATTTACTTTTTTACTAACACCATGTTTGATGGCATTCTCAACGAGTGTTTGCAACATC
Source organism: Chitinophagaceae bacterium (assembly GCA_947472215.1). GTDB lineage: Bacteria > Bacteroidota > Bacteroidia > Chitinophagales > Chitinophagaceae > Ferruginibacter. The sequence continues at coordinate 1,126 of CANJAW010000235.1, read as the reverse complement.
ATTGGAGGAACAGGTTGCTGTAAGGTATCTTCATTAATATCCAGTTCAATGGAAAGCCGCTCTTCAAATCGCATTTTTTCAAGGGCAAGGTAATCTCTAACAATATTTAATTCTCTTTCCAAGGGAACGGTTTCCAATTGCTCCGTTTGCATGCTGCTGCGTAAAATATTACTTAATTCAGTAATGGCAGTTCTAGCTCTTGAAGGATTTTCGTCTACCAATGCCCGTATGCTATTAAGTGCATTGAAAATAAAGTGAGGGTTAATATGAGATTTAATGGTTTTAAGTTCCAGCTCTTTTACGAGTGATTGTAGTTTTAACGTATCAACTTCCTGCCGACGGGTTCTTTCTACATAATGGAAAATGTAGTACAGTAAATTCCAAATGAATAAAAGAAAAAAATTATTGATTGCATTTCGGGTAATTTCATTGAGTAAAGAAATTTTTGGACCTTCATAATCCCGAAGTTGGAAAGTTTTTTCTAATCCAGTGTCTGCACAAGCATATATAATCGCGAATACACTAGTAACTAGGATGAAATAAAGAATCTGTTTTTGAATGGGTTTTTCTAAAAAACGATATTCTTTAATCACCATGCGCATCATATGTGTGAACAGAATACCTAGCAGTACACTTATGCTAATCAGCAGAAAAAAATGATCAATCTTCCGAACTGAAAGGTTAAAATAATAAAAAGAAGAGATGGCAATGTTAGCGCCCCATCCACCCAGTTGACAGACCCAATAAGTAGATATTTTCTTTTTCATGTATACAAATTTATTGACTATTGGGCAGGCTCGCCTACAACCGGATTCCCATTCGGCAGTTTTCAATTATTGGCAAACTTTGTGAAGGCTCAGATATTGTTCACAAATCTACGAATTGGGTGCCTGAATATCGGTTCGTTTTTATTAATGGTGAAATGAGGGGTTAAGAGGTGTTTTTCCGGATTAGATTCTGAAAAACAGGGTAGAACCACTGTTGAAGTTCAACTATTGGCCTTTTTAATAAAATTGCTGATGCCCTCAATGGTAAATTTGTTATTTTTACATCATGTCAAATCCAAATTTAAATACGGATGGAGAGTCGCTGAGTGCAGTGGAGAAAGAATTTGAAAACAATATCC
>CANJAW010000234.1:0-4863 GCA_947472215.1 Chitinophagaceae bacterium | reverse complement strand
CCCTTCCCCTTAATCGTATTAGCAATGATCACACTAGGCTTCCCTTTTTCAAAAGGCAAACTTGTTAGTGTATTTTCTAGCGCTTCGAAATCATGACCGTCAACAATGCGAACAGCCCATCCGAAATTTTCAAACTTTTTATCTAGTGGATCAATATTGCAAACATGCACCGTAGAACCAGAAATTTGCAAACCGTTCTTGTCAATGATTGCACATAGATTATCCAGTTTATACTGGGCAGCACTCAATGCAGCTTCCCAATTACTTCCCTCTGCTAATTCCCCATCGCCCAAAAGTGTAAATACTTTGTAATCCCGTTTGTCCATTTTTGCAGCCAATGCTGCTCCAACTGAAATCGGCAGGCCATGCCCCAAGGCACCGGTATTTTGTTCTATACCACACACTTTTTTGGTAGGATGACCAATATAATGGGATTGAAATTTACTGAGTGTATTCAGGTCATCCTCCGGAAAAAAACCTTGGTCAGCCAATACCACAAACAATGCTTCCACACAATGCCCCTTACTTTGGATATAGCGGTCTCTATCGGGGGAAGTAAAGTTTCTAGGTGATACATTGAGTACTTTATTATACAACACATTCAGGATATCCACACAAGACAAGCTTCCGCCAGTATGACCGGCATTGGCCAACGTAATATATTTCAGAATTTTTTTTCGATATCCAACTGATTTCTCCTTAAGTGATTGGTGGAAAAGTCCATTATCCATTAAAGATGTTTCAATCAATTCAATTTTTTTTTCCTGTTCAATCATTTGTAACATTCAATTTATTAAAATCCATTTTTAGTACCCTATTGAATTGATCCATGACAATAGGTTTCCCATCCCAAATAATTTTCAAATGCCTCTTTCAATATAGCAGCTGTTTTGCTAGCATTCATTACTACATGATGTTCAAAACCATTACGACAAACATACTGCATCAGATTTTGCAGATTGGGTATATCAGCTACTGCCCTGTTTCCGAAGGTTTTCAAAGTGTCATCGGTTAAATTCCCTTCTCCAATATATGCCTTTATAACCCCCTTGCTATCGTCGGTACTTAATCTTCCAAAAGTAAGGGGCGATGCAGGTGTACGACCATCTAGCGCACCATAGGTATTTTCAGTGCCAACAGATGTTCCCAAAATTGGGGCAGTGCTCATTTGAATATCAGGCAAAAAAGATTTGGCCCAGTTACCACAATGAAACAACACACATTTGTTTTCATCGCTAGCATAATTATTATTCCAATCTACTAACGCTGAGGGAGAGCCGCTTGCCAATTGCATGGCATACATCGTTAAGGTTCCGGTTACATCTACTTCGCAGGCACTGGGCAACATATTTTCACTCATCATACTCATACTCGTACACACGTTACATCCGTAATTTTTTTGCAAAGAAGTCCAGCATTGAATGGCTGTAGCATCCAAGGAATTTTCTTGTACAAAGTCAGCAAGCACCACATCTAATTTCGCAATCTGCACCAACTTGTCTGGAGGTGTTAACCCAGTGTTGGTATAGGCATGAATTTTTTCTAATTTTTCCTTCACCGATTGATCGTTGGCAGTTAATTTATTGGCATTACCCAAAATCTCAGACAAGTCAACAGTGGTAACAGAAATTCCATTTCGCTGCAATATCTTTTCGCTGTAACGGACAGTATTAAAAGCTCCAGGCCTTGCGCCAACAGCTCCAATACGAACATTTCGCAGTCCCTTCACCACACGACAAACTGCAACAAACTTCTTCAAATCATTGATAAAACTTTCGTCGGTTGGATGTACTACATGCTTTTCGGTTAAGGTATATTTAATACCATATTGATACAAATTATTACAAACTGAAATTTTTCCGCACCAGCTATCCCTCCTATTTACAACATCCATTTTATTCAAATCATCTGGGTAAGCCTGAATAAGCACAGGCACATTTAAATTGGCTAATTTCAATGTTTCTGCAACCCCTTTTTCATCACCAAAATTGGGAAGTATAACCATTATGCCCGAAATAGCAGCTGTATGCAGCTTAAAAAGATCAGCACAGCGTTGTGCTTCTTTAAAAGTTTCTACCCCACCGAGTTTTGATTCCGAATCACTTAACAGAATTGCATCAATGCCTAGTTTTTCAAACAATCCTAGTATTTCTACCCTTGCCTCTGCTACCAATTTATCAGGAAAAAAATCGCGGTTGCCGATGATAACACCCAAAGTTGTTTTTGCACTCATAATGAATTATAAATTGTTAGTTTGTAAGTTGTAAATGTTGAATATAGCCTCTTCGTCAATTCGGCTGGCATTCGGCAAATCATAGTTCTGATCGGTAGGTGTGTCTGCATCAGGGAAATGGCGGGTATCTCCCGTTTTAAATACAATCCTTTCCACTGATTCTACTGGGGCAAAGCACAGATTAGAAGAAGCCTTACCACCATTGATACTTACTGTATAAAACCTGGTGGTAGTATTCAATTCAATTTTAAAAGACAACATCTCTCCACCTAAATATTTACCAAGGGACTTATTTCTATATCCCTGCTTGGTTAATATAGTTCCAGTGCTATCCAACATCAATCTCAAACAAGGCGTTCCTTTTGCATCCGCTAATTCAATAGCCAGCAACCCTCTATTATTTTGTTGAGGACAAACTGTAAAATTTATTTCTATATTTTTTGAAACTGGAAAAAGCCTTTCCGCCTTTGCAAAATCAAAAGGATCTCTATCTTTTAAAGACAATACTTTATTTCCATCTACCAATTTATCAATGGTAACCTGGCTCCACAAAGGACTATATAAATTCCAAAGACCTAACTCTTCCCCTTGTTTCATCTTGGAAAAAAAATCATTAACAGGTTCTGTGGCCTTATCCTTTACTGGTATGGCAATAGAAGAAACCCAAATATCTTCCTTGTTCATACTATAAGTAACCCACATATTACCACCGGGAGGAGAACCATCTATTTCCTGAATGCCTCGAACGTATTGGGGTCCATAAGACTTGTAGGCCCCTCCATACCGCATCGTAGTAATTTCGCCATTTACCAATAAAAGGTCAGTATAGTTGAGTCCATCTCCACTAACGGAAATGGCTAAAGGCCAGCGAAACTCAGATGGATTATAAACTGTTGCATATTTCCCATCACTTGTTTTTTGTCCCCAAATTTTAGCATTTGAATTTACAAAACCAGGGGCTCTGGTTGGACTATAAACCCATGTTTTTCCTTCCTCTTTACTGATACTGGCAAGCGCATATTTCCAGAGTCCAACCACCCTACCATCGCTCAAATGATAATAATTAAATGCTTTAAAATCCTTCTTTAATGGAATGAGTTGATCATCTCTATCTGCCTCCTCCACCATTTGCTGCATTTGCAAAGGTGAGGCTAACAACTCATCGCAGGCAGCAACAAAAGCTACAGCAGAAGACGATTTGTAGAAAGGATAGCTGGTATTTTTATCGTTGAACCCATGATTATAGCGAAGGAAAAAAATGGGACCAAAACTTCCATCTAAATTGATCTCCCGCACCACCCTTCCAATGCCAAGGCCATCATTAGGGTCGTCCTTTGGAGCCAATACCATTCCATAATAAGCGAGTGCTAATAATTTTTTATTTTTTGCTGTAAAAAACCCAATGCGTTGATGCATTACTGCAAAGGTATTTTTTGAAGAATCCGTATGTCCCAATTTAACGGTACCATCCGGTATTTTATAAGGAGGGAAAACAACCGTAGGAGTACCCCAATGATAACCATCAGTAGAAGTTGCCAATAAAGTTTGACCAGGTGGCACATGCTCTCCAACTGGATTGCTTAAATACTCTAGATAAAAACGATTGTTCCAGTAAGCCAACATGGGCGCATGGTTGTAGGTCCAGCCATATCCAGCTTTGGCAGAAGTATCAGTTCGGTTGGCACGCAATACTTGCATATTATGTACCCCCATCGCCAGTGGCAAATGGCCACTATGATAATCTACATTAGACAATGTAGTACCTGTATAATGAACCGTATCCTGAGCACCAGCATTAAAAACTACCAACAACAAAAAGTTTAGTACTTTATTCGCCAAATTCATTTCAATTTATTTAGATTCCAATAGTAAAATATTGTGAACTTTTTGAGAGGTACTATTACAGATTAATTTAATTAACTCAATCAATTTTTCAAGATGCAATGATTAGTTCAATTTCATTTTGCCTAAATATTTCCTTATGTTTTTCTTCAATTTCATTATCGGTAATGATATAATCAATTAGCGACAAAGCCCCAAGGCTAGCAAATGCACTTTTACCAATTTTGGTTGAATCTGCAACCAAATAAGTTATATCAGCCGCTTCAATCATCGCTTTTTTTACAACTAAATCACTGATACTTGGATAGGTCAATCCCGCTTTAAGGGAAATACCTGCGGTAGCTAAAAATAGTTTACCCACATTAAGTCCTTTAAAAAAATCAGCCGTCTTTTGGCCGGTAAGTGAAAGCGTTGGCGGTTTAAATTCACCACCGGTAACTATTAATTCAATACCAGATTCTGCACCCAATATCAGTGCTATATTTAATGCATTTGTGATGACGGTAAGATTTTTAAAACCTTTTAAATGTTTAGCAATTTCAGTTGTAGTAGAGCCAGAATCTAAAATAATCGTATCCCCATTTTGTATGAATTCGAGGCATTTTTTTGCAATCAATTCCTTCTTGTCGATATTTTCTCGATGCCCCAAAGAAAAGGATTGTACTTGGTCTTTTATATCTTTTAAAAATGCACCCCCATGCTCCTTAATAACCAAACCTTCTTTTTCCAATTTCTCTAAATCCTGTCTAATAGTTACTTCAGTAACTTTAAATATTTTAGAGAGATTG
>CANJAW010000233.1:0-4884 GCA_947472215.1 Chitinophagaceae bacterium | reverse complement strand
TCACCTCTTCGATGATCCAGTGGTGGTGATTGATGCCATTTTAGAAAACATTGGCACAGGCTATATACAGCTCATTTTCGCTGACCTGATTGTACTATTAGAAGGAATAACTCCTGCACAATCTATGCTAGACCAACTGTTGTACCAATACAGCAACCAACTCTACCAACTGGCAATTGACAAGATCCTAAACAAGGTGACCCTTCGCAAAGAATCCAATAGCTTGCTCGGTTTTGATGACATGATCCGTAAACTCCACCAAACAGTGGTTTTACAAAACAACCAAACCCTACTAGCAGCTTTGCAGCTCAAATACAAAGCAGTGTTCATCGATGAGTTTCAGGATACCGATAAATTTCAATACGAAATCTTTAATACGATATTTGGCACCAACACCATCCTTTTTTATATTGGCGACCCTAAGCAGTCCATCTATGCATGGAGACAAGCCGATATCAATACCTATTTCAAAGCCAGCAACACTGTAACGAATAAATATGGCATGAACACCAATTACCGTTCCAGCAAACAAGTCATTGAAGCTCAAAATGTATTTTTTAAACCAACTGCCGATTTCGACACTTTTTATTTTGGTGCTGCCAGTAACGCTATTCTCTATACCAACGTAGCAGCTCCCCTTACAAATGAAAATATGCTGTTGTTGAATGGTAAACCAACAACCCCAATTAATATTTATGAAAACAAAAACAATGACGCCATCATGGAAGATGTGGTTGCCAATGTCATTGAACTGCTAACTAACCCAGCCTATACAATTATTGAAGACGGAATTCAAAAAGCAATCAATCCTTCCGATATTGGCATATTGGTTAGAAAGAACGAAAAAGGCCTAGACATTAAGAAAAAATTGGCCTACTATAAAATACCTTCCGTAACCATTGATGAAACCAAATTATCTGATACCCTCGAAGCAACTGAACTACTCTATGTGCTTCAGGCTGTCGCAGATATCCGGGCCTCCAATATCAACAGGGCACTATTATCAGGCCTCACTGGCTTCTTTATTGAACAAGTTTCCCAACTCAACGAAGAACTGGTACTTCAACAATTTAAAACCTATCAGCAAGCATGGACCAAGGAAGGAGTATATGTAATGCTGATGAAATTCATAACCGACTACCGGGTTAAGAGCCACTTACTAGAAAGTAACAGTTCGGGGGGTGAACGAATTCTTTCCAATGTACTGCAACTGGTAGAACTACTTCATAAAATTCAAATCAATAAACAGTACTCTCCTTCTGAACTGATTAACTGGTTGCAAAAACTAATCGAAGGACATACAGCTGAAGGGGATGAATTTGAACAACGGATCGAAAGCGATGAAGATGCGGTGAAAATTGTTACCATCCACAAAAGCAAGGGACTCGAATATAATATCGTGATTGCCCCTTTCCTAGATAGTAAGCCTGATATAAAAGACTTTGCCAACTTCAGGGATGACCAATCGGGTGAATACCTGTTTGCCAACAAACCAATACTAACGACCGAACAAAACACAACCATCCTCACTCAACTTGAGCAGGAAAACAGGCGATTAATCTATGTAGCGATCACAAGGGCCAAATACAAATGCTTCCTTCACCACAACTTAACCTCCTATTATAAAAATTCCTCTTTCAAGCCATTTATTCAGGCTGTTAAAGATACCCATCCCGCAGGAATCAATTTCGAATTGGCTCCTCAAATACCTCAACGATTCCGGTACAATGAAGGAAAAATTAGTTTCCCAATCAACTATAAAAAAGCAGCCAATTTTTCACTGGAGCAACTGTACTGGCATAAGTTGAGTTATACATTTTTAAACCCGGAACATTTACCACAGCAAAAATCAACCACCAACAACCCAAAGGATGCTTACAGTGAATTTGTATTTTCTACCCTAAAAAAAGGTGCCTTCACGGGAAACTTACTGCACTATATTTTTGAGTACATTCATTTTTCAGATAATATCCATTGGGACAATGTGATTACTAAAGCATTGAAGCGACTTGCTCCCGGCTTTAGGGATATTTATGCCACTCCACTAGTGGAACTGCTGCAACAGGTAACGGCCACCACACTGCAATGCAATGGGCAATCATTTTCATTATCGCAGATTAATCACGAGCATCGGCTAAATGAATTTGAATTTGACTTTATCGTGCAGCCGTTTCAGGTGCCACAGATCAACCAGCTTTCTACTGCAAAAGTCCCCTTGCATTTAAAAACATTTCAAAGATCCTCAGGACAATTAGAAGGTATTATGAATGGGAAAATGGATCTTTTTTTTGAACATGGAGGAAAATATTATATCCTCGACTGGAAATCAAATTATTTAGGTGATACTATTGCTGATTATACCAATGATAAAGTTTGGGATGCCATGGCGGAAAATAATTATCATTTACAATACCATATTTATACAGTGGCCGTCTGCAAATACCTTTCGCTCCATGTACCAGGCTTTTCTTACGAAACTCATTTTGGCGGTGTGATCTATTTATTTGTAAGAGGCGTCAGAAAAGGTGAAACAACGGGCATCTTTTTTCATCAACCCGAAAAGAATACGATTGATCAACTCACAAAATATTTATCCTACCCAGCCTTGGCAAATCTTGATGCTTAATAGCAAGCAGTCGGATGAAACTGAATACTGGCATAGGGTTATCAGCAGTTTACGAGCAGTATAATTTGTTGACCAAATGACGTATTTTTGAAAAAAGATAACAGTAGCGTTAAAATATATTTTAAATGACAGAAAATAGTTTACTTACAGAAGGAGATGTAAATTTTGCGGCATCTAGGAAAAACTGGTACAGTATTATCGACACGGCTACCACCCAATTGCTAGACGAAGATGCTGACCTTTTTTTACACCAGGCACTCTCCACTCCTTGCCTAGATGTGTTGGCATCTTGTGAGGGAATTTATTTAACGGATGTAAGCGGTAAAAAATACATGGATTTTCATGGCAACAATGTTCACCAAGTAGGTTACCGCAACCAATATGTAATGGATAAGGTAAAAGAGCAGATGGACATTCTTCCTTTTTCACCACGCAGGTATACCAATACAGCTGCCATTGAATTTGCAGAAAAATTAACAGGGCTATTGCCTGGCAATTTAAACAGGGTGCTGTTTGCTCCTGGAGGCACCAGCGCAGTAGGTATAGCGCTAAAACTATCTAGAGTAGTTACTGGAAAATATAAAGTGGTTTCGTTGTTTGATTCTTTTCACGGCGCATCCATTGATGCCATTGCAGTAGGTGGTGAGGAACAGTTTAAAAAATACATGGGGCCTTTTAATCCAGCAACGAACAATATCCCCCAGCCAGTAAGCTATCGAAATACATACGCTAAAGAAGATGATGTACAATATGCAGATCTCTTGGAAGATATTATTTTACAGGATGGTGAAATAGGCGCTTTTATTGCCGAAACCATTCGCAACACGGATGTGCAAATCCCAACAGCTGCTTACTGGAAAAGAGTAAGAGAAATCTGCACCAAACATAACGTATTGCTGATTCTAGATGAAATTCCCATTGCATTTGGCAGAACCGGTAAAATGTTTGCTTTTGAACATTATGGTATCGAACCAGATATTATCTGTTTAGGTAAAGGCCTAGGAGCAGGAATCATTCCATTTGCTGCCATCGTTTGCAGAGAGGAATATAATATTGCAGGCGATGTTTCACTTGGGCATTATACACATGAAAAAAATCCTTTGGGATCTGTTGCCGCATTGGCCATGATTGAATTTTTAGAAAAAGAAAAAATTATTGAAAAGGTGCAGGCAGATGAACTATTTGTAACTGCGCAATTGCAACGGCTAAAAGACAAGTTTCCGCTCATTGGCGATGTGCGGGGCATTGGCTTGCTTTGGGGAATCGAGCTAGTGACAGACCGAGTAACCAAAACAAAAGCCATCCAAGCAGCAGAAAAAATAATGTACGCATGTTTGGAAGCAGGCCTGAGTTTTAAGGTATCCCAGGGAAATGTATTGCAATTATGTCCTCCGCTAATTATCACCCGTGAAGAATTAACAGCTGCCATTGCAATCATTGAGCAGGCCATTGAAAAGGTGGTGGCTGAGATGAACTAATGGGAAAATTAGTCGACAAAAAAATTTTTGGAATCAACTCGGAATAATGAATTTAAATTTTATAATATGCCAACTTCTGCCGGCATATGCAAGCCAAAACCAGCAGAAATATTGATTTTATTCTTGCGTAATGGGGACTTGTTAGATTTTCGGCCATTTACTATAATACCTCCCTGTTTCGGGAAAATAATAATAAATGAAGCTAATAATTTTCTGGAATTACAATTTGGCGTCAGGTATGAAAGAAGTACTATCGCATACTCAATTACCCCATAGCCAAGCTTGATTGAGAAAGAATACATTTAATTCGATGATACAGTCTACTTCCCTTGGTGCTTTATAACTTTTATTACTACAAGCTTGGAGGTAGGAGTATTACTTTTTTCCGCCACACTATCTATTGGAACCAATACATTGGTTTCAGGAAAATAAGTAGCTGTACAACCTTCCGCTATTGAATAAGCAACTGCCACAAATTTTCGGGCTATTCGACAGACGCCACCAAAATTATTAGTAATATCAACAACATCTCCAGTGCGTAAATAAAGGCGCTTCATGTCATTTTCATTCATAAATATTACTCGCCGTTCATTAAATATACCCCGGTAACGATCATCATTGCCATAAATGGTAGTATTGAACTGATCATGACTCCTGATTGTCATCATCATTAATTCATCTTTTTCCAATTCAGGTACATTTGGAACGGCGATATTAAATATTCCCTTTCCGGAAGCGGTATCAAATTTTCCCTCCCGATTACAATTAGGTAAATAAAAT
>CANJAW010000232.1:0-4888 GCA_947472215.1 Chitinophagaceae bacterium | reverse complement strand
GACCTGCAGCATTTTAAGAAATTTGCGAAAACTTCGGTTGCTGACCAGCACGACAACCATCGGATACAAACCTTTGTATACATTAGCAGTGCCCAGATTAATCAGCATTTTATGTTGGGGACTTTTGCTGAGGGCTTGAAGGAAGTACCTCTAATTGAAGCGAAATTGAAGGAATATACCCATTTCCTAGATAGTCATCGGCTATTGGTGTTCAATTATAAGATTGCCTCTTTATATTTTGGTAATGGCGATTTTGATATTTCCATTGATTATCTCCAAAAAATCATCAATGGTAGCGATTCCATTCGCAATGATCTACAGTGCTATGCAAGGTTGATGCATTTGATGGCGCATTATGAATTAGGAAATTTTGAAATCATCGACTCGCTTATCCGATCGGTTTATCGCTTTATGTCGAAGAAAGAAAACCTAACTATTGTGGAAGAGGAGATGTTTAAGTTTTTGCGGAATTCCTTTCATGTGCATCGCCAAAAATTAAAGCCAGAGTTACAAAAATTACTGGTCAGTCTGAAAAAATTGGAAAAAAATCGCTTTCAAACCCGTTCTTTTGCCTATCTCGATATTATATCCTGGGTAGAAAGTAAAGTGTTGGATAAGCCAATGAGTTCGGTTATCAATGAAAAGTACCTCCAACAGAAAAAAAGAATTTACTAGTTCGAAAGTTTATCCCCTTGCTTTGTAAGCCCCTCTCTTTTGTTGAAATGCTAGCCTTTCTACTATCCTGCCGCTAAAAATAGGCTGTTTAATTATTTAAGCAATATTTTTGCTTTCTAATACCAATCATTTGAGCGCTACCGTATTTTTTATAACACCTCCTTTTACCCAGCTAAATACCCCTTATCCGGCGACAGCCTATCTAAAGGGGTTTTTGAATACAAAGGGCGTTTCTTCTTTTCAGTCCGATCTTGGCATCGAGGTAATGCTAGCCATCTTTTCAAAGCAAGGATTGGTTGATTTGTTTGAATCTATTGCTCAAAATTCAGAAGCGAACTGGTCGGGAAATGCGGTTAGGATGATATCCCTTCAAAATGATTACCTCCATTCAATTGATGCAATCATTCTTTTTTTGCAAGGAAAAAATCCAACCATGGCTCATTTAATTGCCAAGAGAAATTACCTTCCGGAAGCTAGTCGGTTTGATCAGTTGGATGATTTGGTTTGGGCATTTGGAAGTATGGGGATACAAGACAGAGCCAAACACTTAGCTACCATGTACCTAGAAGATTTATCGGATCTAATTAAAGAATGTGTAGACCCCCATTTTGGCTTTAGTAGATACGCAGAAAGGCTGGGTAGGTCAGCCAATAGCTTTGATGAATTATATATTGCCTTGCAGCAGCCAAATACTTATATCGATGAACTGCTGTTAAAAATTTTGAAAGCAAGGATTGAAACAGTTAATCCTTTATTGGTGGCTATTTCAGTCCCTTTTCCGGGAAATCTATATGCTTCCTTACGTTGTGCGCAGTGGATTAGAAAAAATCACCCTTCCATAAAAGTGGCGATGGGAGGAGGTTTTGCCAATACAGAATTGCGTTCCTTATCAGATGTTCGTGTTTTCGAATTTTTTGATTTCATCACCCTTGATGATGGAGAAGCACCGGTTGAAAATTTAATCTTGTATTTAGAAGAAAAAATTCCCATTACAGCATTGAAAAGGTGTTTTGCGATGGTGGATGGAAAACTTTTATTTATCAACAATGCCGCCTGTACAGATTACAAACAGGGGCAGATAGGGACACCGGATTACAGTGATTTTTTACTCGATCAATATATCTCTGCCATTGAGATTATTAACCCAATGCATAGCCTTTGGAGTAACGGCAGATGGAATAAACTAACGATGGCACATGGCTGCTATTGGGGTAAATGTACCTTTTGTGATATCTCGCTAGATTACATAAAATTATATGAACCCATTACTGCATCACTGCTTTGTGACCGCATTGAGGAAATGATAACTCAAACAGGTGAGAACGGTTTTCATTTTGTAGATGAGGCCGCTCCTCCCGCTTTGATGCGAGCGCTGGCATTGGAAATCATTAAAAGGAAGTTAATCGTAATCTGGTGGACCAATATTCGTTTTGAAAAAAGTTTTACCCGCGACCTTTGCCTACTATTAAAAGCTTCCGGTTGTATTGGCGTATCGGGTGGATTGGAAGTGGCTTCTGACCGATTATTGGAATTGATCCAAAAAGGCATCACTGTAAAACAGGTTGCGGTTGTAAATAAAAATTTTACAGATGCTGGTATCATGGTGCATGCATATTTGATGTATGGTTTTCCTACTCAAACTGTTCAGGAGACCATTGATTCCTTGGAAATGGTGAGACAGTTATTTGAAGCAGGTATTTTACAGTCTGGTTTCTGGCATCAATTTGCTATGACCGCCCATAGTCCGGTAGGACTGGATCCAGAAAGGTATAAGGTGAAAAAGCTAACTACTGCTGTAGGGACTTTCGCCAACAATGATATTGTACATTCAGATCCAACAGGAGCCGATCATGATAGTTTTAGCTTTGGTTTGAAAAAATCATTGCTTAATTATATGCATGGTGCCTGTTTGGATCATCCCCTCCAAAAATGGTTTGATTTTAATGTGCCCAAAACAACCGTTCCCAAAGATTACATTGCCCAAACATTGCAAGAAGAGGATTTGACTTCCATTAAGCCGACTGCCAAAATTGTTTTCTTAGGTAATCAGCCCATTGTAGAATCCTATACCAAATCAAAAAAAGGAAGTCAGTGGGAAATGAGTTCCTTGACATTTCAGGGGAAGCGCGAAACCTTTACCATTAAGGTAAATAAAGAACAGGGGCAGTGGTTGGCAGCAATGCTTAAGCAGTTATCCATCGATGGAATCAAATCCTATACTTTCCAAGCGGTAAAAGATGACTATGAATCTGCAGGGCTTACCAATTTTGAATTGTTTTGGGATAATAAGCCGGTCAACCAGTTGTTTAAAATGGGGTTGTTACAATTGTAATAAGTAATTAAAATCCTCTTGATATTCAATTTCTTGCTTGAAAATTTTTGTAACAAGTGCTATTAGGGGTGTAGGATTTAGCTCGTTATTGTTGCCTTAATTCATCCTCAATAACTTCATTAAAAGTTTGTTCATTGTCCAATATCCATTCGGGTAAGGGGGTTTTTATTATTTTCCAGTTATTTTCAATTTTTTGAATAGTGAAAAATACTCTAGTGTCACGTTCGTCAACAACGTCAACTGTAAACATGCCTTCCTTATTGTCATTAATTTTCCGAAAATTAAATTCTTTCAACCGTCCATTGGCCTTGATGAGCTTGGAAAACTGTATATTTTTAGTGAATGTTATCTGCATAGGGGGTAATTTTTTTGCAAAAGTATAGCAATAACCATACAGTATTTTCGAAAATGGTCATTTCTACCTATTTAATTTGTTATTAAAATTATAAATCACTGGTTTAACTGATATTGAAGAGGGGTAGAGGCGATACTGCAACTTTTTTGGCTTTTGAATCCTCTCAATCCAAGCCTAGCTTAAATTAATAATAAATATAAATAAAATTTAATATAAAGAGTAAAGTATTTTATCCATTGCTTGTTTCAGTATAACTTAAATGATACTTAAGTAAAGCCGGTTTTTGATTGGTTCGTTCAGAAATATCCCTTATTTTTGAAACATGACAACAGAACATTTGAAGGATATGAGAGACCGTGTGTTGGTCTTGAGGAGGTTTCTTTGACGTCGCTAACAGAGAAATAAAAATAAATAACGACAAGCAACTCTCGCTTTCACCGGGTTTCTGGGATGATAATGTCCGGGCTACAGCCATTTTAAAAGAAACTAAAGTCAACGAATATTGGGTGAATATGTACCATGAAGCGTTGTCGCTGGTAGAAGATTTTGCTGTACTATTCGAATTTTGGAAAGAAGGCGAAGCGACCGAAGAGGAGGTGAAGGAAGCATTTAACCTGGCAAATACAACCATTGATGAGGCGGAGTTTAAAAGCACCCTCAATGAGCCAACCGACGCCTTACCAGCCGTTTTACAAATTAATAGTGGAGCTGGTGGAACAGAGAGCCAAGATTGGGCTGAAATGCTTGCAAGAATGTACCGTATGTATGGTGAAAAGCAAGGTTGGACAGTGACTGAGCTGGATTGGCAATGGGGGGATGGTGCTGGTATTAAAACCTGTACCTTTCAATTTGACGGCCCCTTTTCTTATGGATTTTTAAAGGCAGAAAGTGGGGTTCATCGGCTCGTTCGAATTAGCCCATTCGATAGTAATGCTAGGAGGCATACCTCCTTTGCAAGTGTATATGTTTATCCCTTAATTGATGATACCATTGAGATCGCGGTTAATCCAGCCGATGTGGATTGGGCATTTTTTAGAAGTGGAGGTAGTGGCGGCCAGAATGTAAATAAGGTAGAAACGGCTGTTCGCCTTACCCATCGGCCTAGTGGATTTATAGTGGAATGTCAGCAGGCCCGTACCCAAGGCGAAAATAGGGAAAAGGCGATGGCGATGTTAAAAAGCCGTTTGTATGAAGAGGAGATGCGCAAGCGACAAGTTGCTTTAGATGCGACCAATTCATCGAAGAAAAAAATTGAATGGGGTAGTCAAATCAGGTCCTATGTTTTTCATCCTTACAAAATGATCAAGGATCACCGGACCGATTTTGAAGTTGGAAATGTGGGCCCGGTTATGGATGGAGAGCTGGATGGGTTTATCAAAGCTTTTTTGATGAGTGAAAAAGAAGCGGCTGCAAATTAATTTATAAAGTGTTGATAATAAATGTATTAAATCTATTTATATAAATATTTTATTTAGCCTATTGATAAAAGTAAATTCAAGAATATGAAAAAATATTTTTTATTCATT
>CANJAW010000231.1:0-4901 GCA_947472215.1 Chitinophagaceae bacterium | reverse complement strand
GGGGTAACGGTAGCTATGACTATTGGAGAAATGCCCAACAGGGCTGCAGGCAACATGAATAAAGTAAATATTTTCACGAACGAGGAAATGGGTTGTCTTACAGCGCATGCCAGATCAAATTCCTCGCTGCTGTGATGAACGATATGGCTGTTCCAAAAAAAATTATTGACATGCTCAATACGATGTATCCAATAGTGGGAAAAATCAAGTACAACAAACGCAATTAGATACGTAGCCCAAGTGGATTGAATATGGGTCAATGCTACCTTTTCTTCTATCCATTGATAACTCAGAATAGTGAAACTTAGTCCAAGTACATTTTTTGTAACCATCGTGATGGAAGAAGTCAGGCTACTGGCAGTGTCAAGATGATTCATTCGCTCCTTTTTGACATAAATGCCATATAATTTTTCAAGCACAACCAGTATTAAAAAAACCGGCATGATGATGAGCAGGAACTTTCCATATTTCTCCATACAATTTACTTTTATAAAAAGTGAATACTGTTCTTTATTGTATCGACCCCTTAGTTTTTGGACAAAATAGGGTTACAATTTCAAACAATATCGGATTTTTTATTAGTTTTAAAGAATCTGAATTTGAAATCATTTCCGTGCAGGTATTTTCCAGGTGATCTTCTATCCAATGGTTCATGTTTTCAATGATTGTTGTAGCAAGGGAGTCAATTTTGGAATTTTAAAGAATAAACCTAGGCTTTTTTAAAGGGAAAGCTAGCAGTTCAACAAGTCAATTAGAATATATTTGATTTTAAAGTAGGATCTAAAATCTTTTTTGACGGCACCACTCAGTAATTGATTGAGTATGCTTTAAATTCTATTTTTGTATAGTTATGTAAAAATGGAATTTTGATAATCCGCGCTATATTTGAAACAGCCAAACATTTACTCAGTAGCAGTTTGTTGTTTTATAAACCCATGGCTAGCAAATAGGGTAACAAGCTGAAGGAATTAGATGGTTTTGGGAATTGCATCGGCTTAGAAAACCTTGTCAATTTTTAAATTAATCTTAGATTTAATAGGTCTGATTTTCACTTGAAGAGACGGTTACCTACTCTATAATCCTAACAAATGCAGTTCTTCTTGGCGCAGGTACTATTGCGTTTTCGCCTTTTATTCCTTTCCATAAAATTTCATTAAAAATATAGTCATTTACTTTGTCGGCATCTGAAAAATCTAATTTTTCAGATTTTTTTGCGGAGGGCGAATTTATTTTATTAATGTCATTTAAGTTAACATTGCTCAACAAAGAATGGAATTTTGAATAATTAGGCGTTGAAGTAAAACTTCTCCACATTGGCATTGCGGCTGCATCATACTGGCTCATTGGTGGAAGGCCTAAAATTAATTCCATTGTACGCAACATGCCAGAAGTTGAATATAATGTATGATCAACGAATTTCCTTTTTGTATATGGACTAATAACTAGTGCATTACTCCGATGCGCATCAACATGATCTGGACCATTTTGTGCATCATCTTCAATAATAAAAACAGCTGACTCATTCCAAATAGCACTTTGACTTAGATGCTCAATAAATAATCCTACCGCTAAATCATTGTCTGCTACACAGGCAAATGGTGTTGGTTTTCCTACAGCCATTCCTTGTGTATGGTCTGAACCGAATCGTACCGAATTAAAATGAGGAACAGCATTGATAGAAATCAATGAATCAAAATCTCTTTTCCATTGTTGGTATCTTGTAGTATCTCTAATTTTAGTTAAATAAAAAGTAGAAAAATAGCTACATTCTTTACCTCTAAGTGATGGAATATTTCCTTTTTCATTATCCTGAAAAACACCATATGTTCTATAACTAACATTAGCCCTTTTACAGAAATCCCAAATAAATCCATCTTTATCGTTTGCAATTTGTCTTCTTCCCATACCATCTGTTACCCCACCTCGATTACTATAGCCAGAAGGCCAAGTTTTTTCAAGAAAGTCATTGGCATGAGCACCCAAACTCCAATTATGTCCATCGGCACTTACTTCAGCATCAACATAAAAATTATCAAGCAATACATACTCCTTGGCAAGTTTATGCTGATTGGGCGTAATTTTTTCTCCAAATAAACAAAGTGTCGAATCTCCATTTCCTTCAGCAATATCTCCAAATACTTGATCGTATGTTCTGTTCTCTTTTAAAATATAAAAAACATACTTAATGGGAGAGGGTTCTCCAACTTTCATAGGGATTGGATTTCCAATCTCTCCTTGAGCAACTAATAAATTTTGTTTTTTGAAAGGCGTGTTATTGTAAACATACTTAGTATACAATTCTTGAGTTGATTTATTAGGCTCATCAATTATACTTAAGGTTCCTTTCATTAAACTTCCAATATATTGCAACCTGCCATCTGTTTTTATTTCTCCTATATGTGTTGCAGATTTTACGCCCTTATTAACTGGCTGAGGGCCTAATGGATTTGCATAAGAGCTAAACCCTTTTCCATTAGTTACAAATATTCTATGTCCAATTACTTTTACATTGGTTGGATACCAGCCTACAGGAATGAACCCTTTTGACTTGCTTTTTCCTAAAATACTTACATCAAAAACAGACAAGAAATTATTATCAGCATTTGCAATATATAATGTTTTTTCATCTTCAGAAAGAGCTAAACCATTCGTAACAGAACCTACAGGCGATTCAGGATATAATGCAGCATCTAAAATTTCAACAATTTTTTTTGATCCTGTATTAATGATGGAAACACTATTATCCCCTGCGTTTGCAACAAATAGAAATTTACCGTTCTTAGAAAGTAATAGTTCGTTTGGATTATAAGAAACATCAATCAAATCACTAATGGTATTTGTTTCGGTATTAAAAATGGCTATTTTTTTTCCTCCCCAAATTGAGATATACAAAGATTTTTTATCCTCTGATAACACACATCCATAACACTCATTACCAAGATTAATTATTTGCTTTATATTTTTAGTACTTAAATCAATTATATACAAAGAATTATTTTCCTTTGTAACTACATACAGTATTTTTTTATTGTCATCAATTTCAATACCAGCAGGGGATATTTTAACTGGCCATGCTTTTCCTAAAACAATACTATCCTTTACTATTAATTTATTATTGATAATTGCATATTCCATAATCCAATTATCATTACCGCCAGATACATATAATGTTTTTTCGTCTTCACTAAACTTAATCCCATAAAATGATTTTGGAATAACAATATTGTCTACAACCTTTTCTGTTTTAGTATCAATTAATTGTATTGTTTGTGTTCCTTGTCCATTGTTGGTTACAGCCATTAATTTTTGAGATGAAGACACGGCAATGTTCAATGGAAGGTCGCCCAGTTCAAGACTACGTCCTGCAGGTGTAAGTGTCCATCCATTTGGCAGCAGTACTTTCTTTTTTTCCAAGGCGGCAATAACATTTTTTGTACCAACAATTTTATTCTGCGCCGTTGCACTAAATGCGAAGGTGACAAAAAACAAAAAACAATTGAATACTCTCATTGAAACTTTTTTTCTGATTTAAAAGTAATTTATTCCCCTTTTATTTATTCCACCAAACATTCGAAATAGCATTATCGCTTCCGCCCATATTGGCAACTGCAGCTGAATAATTTGTTGGATTGAGTGATTGTAAATAAGTTGGATAGGGTATCCTATTGGGAAACGGATTCTCTCCCGGAATACCACTTCCTCTTGTTAATACAGGATAACCTGTTCTTCTTTTTTCAAACCATGATTGATAGTCAACAAAGAAAAAGGCATAGTATTTTTGTAAGATGATTTGCTGCAATTGTGCATCTGCACTTGCAGTTGCATTATAAGCAACTCCAGCTTGGGTTAAATAGTTTGCCGGTAATATAGTACCCCATTGTACCATGGATGCAGTAATTCCATTTTCATAATGAACTTTTGATGTTTTGCCTGTGTTGTACCCTTTTAATACTAACTCCGCTTTTATAAACTCCTCCTCTGCATAAGTTATCATCACACCTAAGTAAGAAGATGTTTTTAAAGCATCTGTATAATTTGAATTGGCACCTACAACATACTCAACTGATGTCGGATAACCACTCTCTATTCCCTGATACACACTTACCCCACCCACAGTTACAGGTATAGCCCAGACAGCACGACGTGGATCATTATCAGCATTCATTTTATTAATGAAGAACTTTGTATAATACTGGCCATCTCTCCAATCAAGCTGCCTGGCTGTATAATATGGATTAAAAAAAGGATACACATTTGGATACTTAAAAATGCCATCATCGGCATTACTCGCAAATACTGGATACTTTACCGCATCAGCAAGTATTGAAGTAATTTGTGAATTTACATCTATTTCGCTTTGTCGCTTAGAAATGCGCAATAAAAGTCTTAACCGCAGCGTGTTGCAAAACTTTTTCCATCGTTGTATTCCAATGTTTTTCCCACCACTTAACGAATTCGAAGCATACACATAATCTCCACCGTAAGTAAGTGCTTTTGATTCATCAAAAAGATCATTAGCAGTAATCAGGTCTTTTAAAATCTGAGTATAAATATCTTTTTGAGAATCAAATTTTGGTAAGAAATTACCATCTGTTGCTTTTGTTGCTTCTGAGTATGGAACATCCCCATATAAATCAGTTAAAATTGAATAAGCCCAAGATTTATAAACTAAAGCAATTGCTTTATAATTATTTTCTTTAAGCTTTTCTGAGATCGTAATAATATCTTGAACATCTGCCATGCGATTATAAAAGCTGGTCCATAATGCAGAACCGGGAAGAATTTCATATCTGTGTACATCTCCACTTGTGCTGCTTCTTGGAGCGATTACCTGCATAAGTTCATGGGTAAAATTATACGATCCTCCAATACTGCTATTTACAAACTGGTATTCTAATTGC
>CANJAW010000230.1:0-4939 GCA_947472215.1 Chitinophagaceae bacterium | reverse complement strand
AGTATACCAAACTGCCTTTGTAGCTTAACCCCGTTTTGAGATTGAATCCGATAGAATTCTTAATGTTAGACGGGATGTTTATGTTTAAAGTAGTTTTGCTTTTCATTCTTTTTCCAAAACCTCTGTCAGCCCATACGTCAGAAACCATACTGATAAGTATGGTAAAAGCCAGCAGTTTTTTGGTGAAAGTGTTCATTTCTATAAATTTAACAATACAAATATATTAATTATTTTTGTTTTCTTAGAATCAATTTTCACTTTTTTGACTTTTTTTTGGGGGAAAGGTTTAAAAAAGCAATATAAAAGTGACAATTTGCTTGAAATGGTGTACTTTACAGTAACCCCTTAGCCCATGAGTAAATACCCTTATCGACAAGACCGGGAAGAAATGAAAGAATTGTTGCACCAGTATGATAACCTTACAGCTGGGCGAAGCCACTCTTTTATAGATGAAGAGGCTTTCGAAAAAATAATAGACTATTTTGATGAAAAAGACCAATTGGAGCTGTCCCTAGAGGCTGCAGAGCATGCTGTGGAGCAATACCCTTATTCCGCCTCTCTTTTGCTGAAAAAATGCGATTTACTGATAGCTAGCAAGAAATACAAACAAGCCCTCCATTTTCTAGACCAAGCAGCTTTACTGGATAATCGGGATATCAATTTGTACATTTTGAGAACCGATGCTTTGCTTGCATTGGATCAACATAGTAGGGCGGCAGCGGTGTTGGAAACAGCATTGGATTTTTTTGAGGGAGAAGAGAAAATTGAACTTCTTTTTGAGTTAGCAGATGTTCATGATGATTATGAAAATTTTGACAAAGTATTTGATTGTATGAAAATGATCTTGGAACAGGATCCCCTCAATGAAGAGGCTTTATATAAAATTTGCTTTTGGACAGATTTTACAGGTCGAAATGAAGAGGGGATAAGACTTCATCAACAAATTATAGAGGAGCACCCTTTCAGCGAATTGGCCTGGTTTAATTTGGCGGCAGCTTACCAAGGAATCAAATTATATGAGAAAGCAATTGACGCTTATAAATATGCAATTGCAATCGATGAAAAATTTGACTATGCATGGCGCAATATGGGCGATGCCTATTTGCGTTTAAGAAAATATAAAGAGGCGATTGAAGCCTTGCAAAGGGTACTCGAATTGGCAAGGCCAGAAGATGTGATTTACGAGGCCATTGCTCATTGTTTTGATAAACTTCAAAATTATGCACAGGCAAGGTCTAATTACCGAAAAGCTACCCATCTAAACCAAGAAGACACCCAGCTATTTTATAAAATTGCCTGTACCTATATGAATGAGGGAACATGGGAAAGTGCTATCAAAAATCTGCATATCGCTATGCGAATCCACAAGATGCAGCCTGAATATAATCTTGCTATGGGGCAGTGCTTGATGGAACAGGGCAAAATAGAGGAAGCGGTTCAATATTTTGGAAATGTGGTACGGTCTAAACCTAAAAATAGCAATGGCTGGCTAGAATTATTGAAATGCCTGTATAATGCGCGGTGTTTTGAGGAAGGATTAGAGTATGTGGACCATGCATTAGTGCTTACAAATGGAAAACCTATTTTTATTTATTACAAAACAGCCTTTTTATTTGCACTGGGTAAATCGAAGGAAGCAATATTGCAATTGGAGGCGGGCATCGATAAAAATCCAAAATTGATTAAAAAGCTGATTGAATTGAGCCCCTCATTATTACAGAATCAATCAGTGGTTGATGTGATAGCCCGTTTAAAACGAGGTAAATCTATATAATTAGCCCATAGGTAGAGTCAAAATTTCCTTTCACGGGCATTTCATGAGCTTTGGTTATCTTTGCGTCCTCACTAAAATTCCTATATGAATTTCAATTTAACACAAATGCCTGAACGTACGGAAAGGCCCCGTCAACATGGTATTACAATGGTAATGGATAAAGGATTGAGTGTTCAGGAGGCGAAAAATTTCATGAGCGTATCGTATCCTCATGTAGATGTTGTGAAACTAGGTTTTGGTACTTCTTATGTAACCCCCACCTTGAGAGAAAAACTCGAAGTTTATCGGTCTTACGATGTCCCTGTTTACTTTGGCGGTACTTTATTCGAAGCATTTTTAGTAAGAAATCAGTTTGAAGATTACATCAATGTTTGTAAGGAATATGGTATCAGCTATATGGAAGTGAGTGACGGCTCTATTTCTATTCCTCATGCTGAAAAATGTGGGTATATCGAAAAATTAACGAAGTATGGTACCGTTTTAAGTGAAGTAGGCAGCAAAGATGCAGCACATATTATCCCCCCCTATAAATGGATTGAATTAATGCGGGCAGAATTGGAAGCAGGTTCTACCTATGTTATTGCAGAAGCAAGGGAAGCGGGAAATGTGGGTATTTATCGCGGCTCAGGTGAAGTGAGAGAGGGGCTGGTACAAGAAATACTTACACAGATACCCGAACAAAAAATATTGTGGGAAGCACCTCAAAAAGCACAGCAGCTTTACTTTTTGGAATTAATAGGCTGTAATGTAAATCTTGGTAATATCGCTCCTAGCGAAGTGATTGCATTGGAAACAATGCGCATAGGTTTAAGAGGGGATACGTTTGAATTATACCTCAATAAATAATCGTACAATGAAAGTATTTGGGTTAATCGGCTATCCGTTGGGCCATTCCTTTTCAAAGCAATATTTTACCGAAAAATTTGAAAAGGAGGGTTTAACGGATTGCTTTTTTGAATCCTTCCCTATTCCTACAATTGCTGAATTTCCCGACTTGCTTGCAGCAAATCCCCAACTGAAAGGATTAGGGGTAACGATACCTTACAAAGAGCAGGTTCTTCAATTTGTAGATGAACTAACGGATGAGGTGAAGGAAATTGGCGCTACCAATAGTATAAAAATAACTGGCGGCAAATTGGTTGCATATAACACCGATATTATAGGCTTTAAAGAATCGTTTTGTAAGCTGCTGAAGCCCAACCATACCAAGGCGCTTATTCTTGGGTCGGGAGGTGCATCTAAGGCGGTACAGTATGTATTGAATAAGCTTGGAATTGATTTTTTAGTGGTCACAAGAAAAAGCCTTTCTGATGAATTCTCTATTCATTATGATGATATTGACCAAAAAATAATAACTGCCTATACCATTATTATTAATTGTACCCCAGTAGGGATGTCGCCCAATGAAAAGGAGGCTCCTCCCATTCCTTATCATTTACTTTCAGCCCACCATTATTTATATGACCTAGTTTACAAACCTGCTAAGACCCTGTTTTTGAAAAAAGGGGAAGAGAAGGGGGCAATCACTCAAAATGGGTATGAAATGTTGTTGAAACAGGCGGAAGCAAGCTGGAAGATTTGGAATAGCGAGTAACCTATATCGCTAGTAAGATTTCCTTTAAACAGTCAGGAATGCTTACTGTTTTTTTACCTTGATAGTCATAACATACCATGCCTGTTTTTGCCCTCGCTAATAATACGGCAACATGGTTTCTTTCAGTGCTCAGTTGGTAATACAATTCAAAACTTACTCTGGCTATTTCTCCTACACCTATTTCAATCAAAATAGTTTCTCCATAATAGGCTTCCTTTTTAAATTCGAATGCAAGGTCTGCCATAATGAGTCCAATACCATTTATATCAAGTTCGGTGAAATTATTTTTCAGCAGCCATTGTATGCGTGCTTCATGAATAAATGAAACAAAGGCATCATTGCCAACATGGTTTCCGTAATTGATGTCTCCAATCCGAACTTTCAAATGAAGGGTCGCTAAATTATTGGCGGGCGGGTTAATTTTTATTCTTGCCATGCATATTTTTTAGAAGTTCAATTTTGCTAAGCTGGATATTTAGTATAGTATTTGCAAATTACAGCAGAGAAATCTGTTACTGCACCCATTGCCCTTTTTTAATTCATTGAAGTGCCATTCATTTTGTTATTATGTCCATAGTTGAAAATTATTTGGAATCATTGCTCTTTTACCTCTGCTACTAGAAAAACACTACCGCAAACTACCACTAGGTCCTTTTGTCCGGCTTGATTTTTTGCTGCCTGGATAGCTTCATTAACATCGTTAAAACAAAATCCTTGTAAACCAACAGCTGCTGCTTTCATCTGTAAGTCAATTGCCGGAAGGGCCCTGGGAATATGTGCGGCTGTAAAATAGTAACGAGCATCTTTAGGCAACAAAGATAACACAGTAGCCACTTCTTTGTCTTTAGCCATGCCTATTACAAAGTGCAATTTGTTTTTCAAAGTGCCGTTATCACTAGCTTGCAGAAAGATTTCCGCTTGTGAAATTACTTGCCGAATTCCGTCTTCATTATGTGCTACATCCAATACGATAAAAGGGTTGTCAGCTATCAACTCCCATCTTCCATGCAATCCAGTTAATTTTTTTACATTGGCTAGGGCAGAATTTTTCATTGCCGGGGTGATGGAAAACCCTTGTTTTTGCAATTCTCTTTCTGCACAAAGGGTAGTCCGTAAATTTTTAATTTGGTATAACCCATTTAGGTCGAGTGAATAAAAACTGGACTCATTGTTAGCCAGGTTTTTTACAGAACAGTCGAGCTGCCGCATCCCAGCATGGATGTCGGCGACGGAATATTCATCCTGGGCAAAATAAATGGGTGCATTGCACTGGGTGGCTTTATTGATAAAAATATTTTTTGTTTCAAGGGTATATTCACCAATTACTACCGGCACCGCGGGCTTGATAATCCCTGCTTTTTCTTCGGCAATGTTGGCAAGGGTGTTGCCTAAAATATTCATGTGATCGAAGCCGATGTTGGTAATGACTGATAGGATGGGGGTAATGATATTAGTACTGTCGAGCCTGCCTCCTAGGCCGGTTTCTATAATGGCAATGTCTACCTTTTGTTGGGCAAAGTAGTCAAATGCCATTGCCATGGTGAGTTCAAAAAAGGAAGGTTGTGTTTTTT
>CANJAW010000229.1:0-4946 GCA_947472215.1 Chitinophagaceae bacterium | reverse complement strand
TTTGTTCATTAACAGCCTGCTATCGGGAAATGATTCAAACTTGGTTAACGAAAATTCAAATCAAAATATAGAAGCTTTGGCAGCATCCTATGATCAAACTATTTCAAATTAAAAAATTTTTTCATTATGAAAATGATAGCAAAAAACAAAGTCATTGCCTGGCTCATAGCTTTATTGATAATCGCTAATGTAGCCACCCTTGTATTTAGTTGGGTGGGGCATTTCAAACATCAAAGAGACAATTCTCCAAGAGAATTTTTAGCAGCCAAATTGAACTTTAGCGAAAGTCAAAAAAAATCATATTTTGATTTAGCGAAGAATCACAATGATACCGCTGAAAAAATAAGGCAACAAATCAAAATTGACAAGGATAATTTTTTTCAATTATTAAAATCGGATGCAATTATTGATAGTGACAGAAACAGAGCTGCATCAAAAATTAGTTTGTCAATTCAATCACTTGACATCCTTACCTTCGAACACTTTAAAAAAGTGAGGGCATTGTGTACAGAGGAACAAAAGCCGAAATTTGATGAATTAATCCAAGAAATGGTCCATTCCGTTAATAGCCCCCAACAGGGCCCCCCACCTGCTATAAAAGAAGGAATGCCTCCTGCGGATGGCAAGTAGCAGATGGTTACACAAATTCACATCCTTGAAGTTACCCATTCCTTGAGAAGGTTTTTGCCCCTAAAAGTCATCTATTCAATAAGAAACATGAAAAAAATAATTAGTGCCATTTTATTATTTGCGGTGTTTACTGCCAGTGCACAAAGACCGGGTCCACCTCCAAGTATTGAAGAAAGGTTACAGAAATCCAAAGAAATACTTGGCAAGGAATTGCAATTAAATTCGAGTCAAATGAATGTAGCTACCGAAGCATTCAATCAATTTTTTAGGCAGGCCGACCTGCTATTCAAAGACAACCCTACTCCGCCTAATCCAAACCAACAGAAACAAATGCAAGGTTTTGAAAAGCAAAGAGATCAAAAAATTATGGCTACATTAAGTGAAAGTCAAGTCAAGCGATATAAGGAGATTATTCTGAAAATGAGACCTCCAAAACCGGGGCAAGGGAATCAACAAGGCCCACCTCCACCCAAACAATAACGCACTACATTCTTTAATTTTAAACCACTTCAATTACATGAGGCACTACTACACGTTTGTCCTAACTTTTATTGCAACCATTTCATTTGCTCAAAATAACAAACAAAATATCAGGGGGGTGGTAGTGGATAAACTGTCTCAATCGCCCATTTATGGGGCAACTGTACAAATTGCAAATAGTCAAAAAACCACCATCACCGATGCGAAAGGTATTTATTCTTTCAGCGAATTGAACCCTGGCAGGTATGATATAAAAGTTACCTATGCCGGGTATAAAGAATTTTTGCTGCCTACTATAATGGTGGCTTCCGGCAAAGAGACCATTGTAGATATTAGTTTGGAAGAGAACTTTACAAACTTGAGGGATGTAGTTATTAAATCATCCAATAAGTCAGCCAGCATTAACAAAATGGCAACAGTAAGTGCACGCACATTTTCAATGGAAGAGGTGAATCGATATGCAGGGGGGAGAAGTGATCCTGCTCGTTTAGCCGCTAATTTTGCCGGGGTAAGTACACCAGATGACAGTAGGAATGATATTGTAATTAGGGGCAATTCGCCTACGGGCGTTTTATGGAAAATTGACGGAATGAATGTGACCAACCCCAATCATTTTGCATCCATTGGAACTACCGGGGGGGCCGTGAGTGCATTGAATACGAATTTGTTAAAAAGCTCAGATTTTTTCACCTCTGCTTTTCCTGCAGAATATGGCAATGCCAATGCAGGCGTTTTTGACATTGGCTTTAGAAACGGAAACAATAAAAAAAGGGAAACTACGTTTCAGTTAGGAGTCATAACAGGTTTGGAAGCTACAACAGAGGGGCCAATCAATAAGGACAACGGTTCCTCTTATTTAGTGGGGTACAGGTATTCCCTGGCAGGCATTGCCCAGTCAATGGGCATTAATATAGGCACTTCCGCAACGCCCACTTATCAAGACTTATCTTTTAAGTTAAACAGCGGCACCTCAAAAATCGGCAGGTTTTCACTATTTGGAATTGTAGGAACAAGTACCATCAATTTAGAGAGCGGGGGTAATAGCAATACTTTATACGGCAATGGTAGTCAGGCAGATTTTGCCAGCAAACTGGGCATTATTGGATTAAATCATTTTAAACAAATTAACAGCAACTCTTACATTAGCTCTACCATTGGGTTAAATTATTCAAACACAGCTATCACTGACTACGGCTTTGACAGAAACACCCTGGCCTCATATGAAAGAGAAGTTTCAAACACTGCAAAAACAGGTTACAATTTTAGTACCTCCTATAATTCAAAAATTAATTCAAGGCTATTTGTAAAAATTGGGATTGATAATCAACTATTGGGTTTGGATCTCAATTATAAAACCAAACAAAGGCCAGCTGACAGTTTTAAGCAAATATGGGATTACAACAGTCAAACTAATTTGGCACAAGCGTACGCTCAGATCAAATACAATCTATCTGAAAAAATCACTGTAAATACAGGGGTTCACGCACAAAAATTCTTCTTAAATAAGTCAACTTCTGTTGAACCTAGATTGGGACTAAAATATGATATCAATAATAAAAACAGTGTAACATTTGGCTACGGGCTTCATTCGCAAATGCAACCCATTAATGTATATTTTTTACAAACTCAAAATGCCGGTAACACCTTTAGTTACAACAATAAAAATTTGGACTTTACCAAAAGCAATCATTTTGTGATTGGCTATAACCTGCAACCTGCACAGGATTGGAGAATTAAAACAGAATTGTATTACCAAAATTTATATAATGTACCCGTAAATACATTTTCCAGTAGTTATTCCATGCTCAATACTGGCGCAGGTTTTAAAACTGACTTGGAAGATAATTTAGTGAATGAGGGAACGGGTAAAA
Source organism: Chitinophagaceae bacterium (assembly GCA_947472215.1). Classification (GTDB taxonomy): domain Bacteria; phylum Bacteroidota; class Bacteroidia; order Chitinophagales; family Chitinophagaceae; genus Ferruginibacter. Next base: position 1,965 of record CANJAW010000229.1, on the reverse strand, counting down.
ATTATGGAGTGGAACTTACCCTTGAGAAATTTTTCAGTAAAGGGTATTATGGCTTATTTACTTCATCGTTGTATAACTCAAAATACAAGGGCAGTGATGGCATTGAGCGCAATACTGCCTTTAACGGAAAATATGTCTATAATATATTAGCAGGTAAAGAATGGAATGTGGGTGTAAATAAAAGAAATAAAACAAGTATTGATTTTAAATTTACAAACGCTGGTGGTAGATATTATACACCAATTGATTTAGTTGGTTCACAGAATAGTGACCGTGAAAAATTATCTACCAATGTTTACTCAACCCAATACCCCAATTATTTTAGAATGGATTTGAAACTAGGATATACATTTAATAGCAAGGTGAAAAAACTTTCACAAACCTTATCGCTGGACTTGCAAAACGTAACCAATCACAACAATGTTTTTTCACAAACCTATGATAATAGAAATCAAACGGTAAACTGGAAGTATCAACTGGGGTTTTTTCCAAATTTTGTTTACAAGATTCAGTTTTAAATTCCGGGCAGGTTCCCGGCCAGTTACAGGCGATTTATTGCCCCAAGAGGTGATAAGAATTCCGGACGATGCCGAATTTTTGAAAAATAGATAGCATATTTATAGCAGACTTTCGATTGTTTTTTTTGACATTAACTGAGCCTCGCTGTTCATCAGACCGCTTCCTATGCTGAACCAACGCCCTATAAACTGGATAAACTTCTAAAAACAGTTTTACTTTTTTGTTGGCTCAGAGCGTCATCGGTTATTACAGAAAATGTTAGCTATTCAAATTTTTGGCACTAAGCATTTAAAATCTGCTCCAAATCCTTCAGGATTTGGAGCAGAAGTAGGGATGTCAATCCCGACACTACTACAAAAAAGGCAATCTTGAAAAAAGATTGCCTTTTTGTTTTTCCCACCGAATCTAATCTATCGGTAATCCCTAAAAATTGAGAAAAAGGAGTTTTTGCTTTGCATCACAAAAAAGTAAATAATAATTTAACTTCACTCTTATTATCAGTGTATGTCATGACGGATGGCAATATGGAGTATTAGTTAAAAAAACGCCATCCCATCAGCTAGTTTTTCCTGGAATCAAGGCATTTGTTATATTCAAAAATCCTGTAGTAACTTGGTAGTGATGAAGTTTTGGTATGTTTGTAACATAAGTAATTAAAAGATCGACTTCATAATTAAATAATAATCAAATGAATTCAGCAAACGAAAAATCACGTAGATCATTTTTAAAACAAGCCTTAGCGCTTTCTGCAGCTTCTGCAGTGGCTCCATCCGTCTGGAACAGTGCATCAGCAGGTGTATTTGGAACATCGAAATTACTGAAGGCCGGAGAAAAGGTTAATCTTGCTTGTATTGGTATCGGTAACCAAGGTGGTTCAGATGTGATGTCAATGTTCAACACAGGGTTGTGTAATTTGGTTGCTTTTTGTGATGTTGATATGGGTGCGCCACAAACCCTGGAAGTCTTAAATAAATTTCCTGATGTACCTCGTTTCCAGGACTTCAGGAAAATGTTTGATAAAATGGGTAATCAGATTGAAGCCGTTACTGTTGGGGTTCCCGATCATTCACATTTCCCTATTACCATGACGGCATTGGGTTTGGGTAAGCATGTGTACGTTGAAAAGCCTATGGCGCGTACCTTTCATGAGGTTGAACTTATGATGATGGCAGCCCGCAAGCATTCCAACCTAGTTACACAGATGGGAAACCAAGGACATTCTGAGGCAAACTATTTTCAGTTTAAAGCATGGAAAGAAGCGGGTATTATTAAGGATGTGACTGCAATTACAGCTCATATGAATTCGGCACGTCGTTGGTATGGATGGGATCCTAAGATCAAAAGTTTTCCCTCAGCTGAACCTATACCTGGAACACTCGATTGGGATATCTGGATGGGTGTAACACAACCGCACGAATATAATCACGACTTCGTCAATGGACAATG
>CANJAW010000228.1:0-4968 GCA_947472215.1 Chitinophagaceae bacterium | reverse complement strand
TTTGTAAAAAATTTTGAATGAGTATATTCATCATTTCCGCATCATCATCCCAGTTAATGAAATGTTCCTCCACATGACCGATGAAGTTTTCGTTGGGAAGCATGAGGTTGGTAAATATGAATTCAAGTATATCTTTTTCACTTTTTTTATCCCTCCCCTGAACAGCAATATAATCCTGGTATTCCTCCGATTCAATTAATGCGATGTAAGTTTTTCGTAAAAGTTCATCATCTGCAAGTAGCTGTGGTTTAATTTCTTCTACGGCAGCCTTGTAACTGGGTAATTCCAGTATTTTCCAAATCAATTCATTGCCTACAATTTTGGTATTGATATTTAGGTCGCTTTGAGTCGGTAGGTGTTTGGAGGCCTTTTTGATGGCATCTTTCTCAGCATAGCGGGCCACTTCACTAATAAAGTAAACGAGGTATACAAAAAGTTGACGGGATTGGTCGATCTGTTTTTTTAATAAATTAACCGCTTGCCCGGGTTTTAGGTCATCGCTAATGCTATCTAAAACGTACAGACTTTGCATTACTTTAACCCGGATATTTCTTCTACTGATCATTTTAATAAGAACTATTGAGCTGCGAAGGTAAACATTTTACCCACCTTTTAAATTTTACCTGCCATGCTTTTTTGGGTTCATTCTTATCTAGAATGTGTTTTTATTGATTTTTTGCCCTTCCCCTCCCGGTTTTCAAGTTTTCAGTATAGGCCGACGGATCATTTATGACAGTACTGGTTAACCCATTTATTGCCCATATTCACTTTAGAGATTCCTTGTACTGACAAAATACCCTACTAATTACCCCTTGTAGCTGACTAATTTTCATTAAAATCACCTTAAAACCTTTTTTTTATGTATAAAATATGACAACTATTCTTTAATAAATAGTTGGTATGAAATTGGCTTACCTTTGCTGCCCGGCAAAATTGCAGGGTTTACTTATTCAACTAATCAAAAATCAATACAATTATGGCTAAGAAGCTAAGCATTACGCCCTTGCATGACAGGGTGATTGTAAAACCAGCAGCTGCAGAAGAAAAATCTGCCGGTGGAATCATTATTCCTGATACTGCAAAAGAAAAGCCACAACGTGGAACAGTACTTGCAGCAGGCCCCGGTAAGAAAGACGAACCGGTAACAGTAAAAAATGGCGATACCGTATTATATGGTAAATACGCTGGAACTGAAATCACGATTGAAGGTATCGAATACCTCATCATGAGAGAAAGCGATATTTTGGCTATCGTATAAGTGCCAATCAATCAAAATGGAAATGTGCGAATGCATTTTCAAATCTTTTAATTTTCAAATTTTCAAATTAAGTATATGGCAAAAATGATATTCTTCGATATTGAGGCCCGCAATAAAATGAAAAAGGGTGTTGATACTTTGGCTAATGCAGTTAAGGTAACTTTAGGACCAAAGGGTCGTAATGTAGTAATTGAAAAAAAGTTTGGCGCTCCCCAAGTAACCAAAGATGGTGTTACAGTTGCTAAAGAAATTGAATTGGAAGATCCAATTGAAAACATGGGTGCTCAAATGGTGAAAGAAGTAGCGTCAAAAACTGCAGACATTGCTGGTGATGGTACTACTACTGCTACTGTGCTTGCCCAAAGCATTATCAGCGAAGGCTTGAAAATGGTTGCAGCTGGTGCTAATCCAATGGATTTAAAACGTGGTATCGACAAAGCGGTAAGAGCCGTAGTTGAAAATCTTGCTGCACAGAAAAAAGATGTTGGTAGCAACAGTAAAATGATTGAGCAGGTGGCTACTATTTCTGCCAACAATGATAGCGAAATCGGTAAGTTAATTGCTCAGGCAATGGCTAAAGTTGGTAAAGAAGGTGTTATCACTGTAGAAGAAGCAAAAGGAACAGACACTACAGTTGATGTAGTAGAAGGTATGCAGTTTGACAGAGGGTATATCTCTCCTTATTTCGTAACCAATAGCGAAAAAATGCAGGCTGAATTACAAAATCCTTTTATCTTAATTTATGATAAAAAGATTTCTGCAATGAAAGATATCTTGAGTGTGTTGGAAAAAGTTGCTCAAAGTGGTCGTCCTTTAATGATTATTGCCGAAGATCTAGATGGAGAAGCACTAGCTACTTTAGTGGTAAATAAATTACGCGGCACTATCAAAGTGGCTGCAGTAAAAGCACCAGGATTTGGTGACAGAAGAAAAGAGATGTTGACTGATTTGGCTATATTAACTGGTGGTACAGTTATCAGCGAAGAATTAGGAAACAAATTAGAAGCGGTTGAATTGACTTCATTGGGTCAGGCTGCATCGATTTCAATTGATAAAGACAATACTGTTATCGTAGGTGGTAAGGGTAAAAAAACTGAAATTGTTGGTCGCGTGAATCAAATCAAGGCACAGGTAGAAAATACCACTTCTGATTATGATAAAGAAAAATTGCAAGAGCGTTTGGCTAAATTAGCTGGTGGTGTAGCTGTATTATACGTAGGTGCTGCAACTGAAGTAGAAATGAAAGAAAAGAAAGATCGTGTAGACGATGCTTTACACGCAACTAGGGCTGCCGTTGAAGAAGGTATTGTTCCAGGTGGTGGAGTAGCTTATATCCGTGCTATTGCAGGTTTGGAAAAATTAAAAGGCGCTTTGAATGCAGATGAAGCAACTGGTATCGCGATTGTTCGTCGTGCTATTGAAGAACCATTGCGCCAAATTGTTGCCAACTGTGGTATTGAAGGTTCAATTGTTGTGCAGAATATTAAGGAAGGCGTGGGAGATTATGGTTTTAATGCGCGCACTGAAGTATATGAAAATATGTTCAAGGCAGGTGTAATTGATCCTACCAAAGTGGCTCGTGTAGCACTTGAAAATGCAGCTTCTATTGCAGGCATGTTGTTAACAACAGAGTGCGTAATCGCTGATCGTCCTAAGGAAGAAGCAGGTGGTGGTCATAGCCATGGTGCTCCTGATATGGGCGGAATGGGCGGTTATTAATACAGTACATTGCTCAAAATACAAAAAAGGTCCCCTTCATATATGGAGGGGACCTTTTTTTACGCCTTTGATATGACTGAAAAAAGCTAATTTTATCTATATTAAAATTCAATCTAACATATGTCAACAGCTTCATTAAAATTTTCACTACACGAGGACTGGGTAGTGGTTCTACTAGGATTTATAATTATTGTGTTGGCAATAGTAGGTGTTAGGCCGGCAAGTCCCATGTATAGTTGGAGTACAACTAGTGAACTACAAGATAAAATATTCCAATTGGCCAATCTATCAACAATAGGCGTGCAATTTTTAATGGTAATATTCATCGCTCTAGTTGGAGCAGTATTGACAGGCAAGTCTGTAAAATATTTCTTATTCTCTTTCCCCCTGGTGTACGTAATTACTATTATTGCACTGATAGTGGCTGGAAATAAGGAAGTCAAAGCATACAATCTGGAAGCTGTTATATTTAGTCTGGGTATCGGGTTGGTGATTGGCAATATGTTTACCTTACCTCAATGGTTCCGTTCCGCCCTGTCAACTGAATTGTTTGTGAAAATTGGTTTGGTAATTCTCGGCACCAGCATCATATTTTCAGATATTTTAAAAGCAGGTTCTTATGGATTACTGCAGGCATTGATTGTAGTCGTTTCAGTATGGTATGTTGCTTTTTGGTTGTGCAAAAAAATGAAAGTGGATAGTGAGCTTACCATGATGATAGCCAGTGCAGTTTCTATTTGCGGTGTGTCTGCCGCCATTGCAACGGCCGGGGCAATCAAGGGGGATACAAAAAAATTATCCTATGTAATTTCGTTGGTATTAATCTGTGCCATTCCAATGATGATAGGAATGCCTTATCTAGCACATTGGATGGGGCTTTCGCAGGCGGTTACTGGAGCCTGGCTGGGTGGCAGTATCGATACCACTGGAGCGGTGGTTGCCTCCGGAACAATGGTTGGGGAGGAAGCCCTGAAAATAAGCACCATCGTGAAATTTTCTCAAAATGTATTGTTAGGTATTGCAGCTTTCGCCATTTCTGTTTATTGGACCTATCAAAAAAATGCAGCCAATGGTGAAATAGAAAAACCAACCCTAAAAGTGATTTGGGAGCGGTTTCCAAAATTTGTACTGGGCTTTGTTGCTGCTTCGCTATTATTTTCATTTGTATTGAAAACTGATACTATTGCAGGCGTAAAGGATGGGCTAAAAAACATTCAGTCCCTTTGGTTCGTGTTGGCTTTTACCAGTATTGGACTTGAAACAAAATTCAGTGATTTAATGAAGGTGGAAAATAGAAAGCCGATGTACGCATTTTTACTGGCTCAATTATTCAATGTATTGTTGACACTTGCAGTTGCTTATCTTTTGTTCAGATAAGAATGTCAATAACTCATTTATCAGCTCCTATATGTTTGATATCTTTTCGTAGTTATCTTGGCAGATTGAGTCTTATTTCTTGTAAATTAGTTTAGGAGAATTAAGTTATCAAATAGTATTAATAAAAAAAGTGCAGAAAAAATTTCTGCACTTTTTTATTGTATGATTTCTAAAGTAATCGGAAACTTTGCTTTTGCGGTCATTAGTTCAAACTCACCATCTCTACATCTGGTTTTGATTCATCCGTTAGTTTTACCTTGCCACGGTCATGGCGTACAACCCTTGAAAACAAAGAAATTTCTTTATCAAACAAAAACCGGAAAAATAATTTGGTCCAAGAAGTGTGGAAAAATAAAGAATTGTAAAAAGAAGGGGCGCCTTCCCTTATTTGAGGTAGCCGGTTCCAAGGTACAGATGGAAAATCATGGTGCTCATTGTGAAAGCCTACATTAAAAGCCACTGCATTTAGTGGTCCATAATAACTATAGGTTTCCTGCTCACCATGGGTTAAATAATGTTCCTGAATCCACCGGGCACCCAAGGGATGTAATCCTACTGAAAAGAAAAAACTCAACAATAAAAAAGCGAAGGCTTTGCGGCCAAGAAGAAATACA
>CANJAW010000227.1:0-5017 GCA_947472215.1 Chitinophagaceae bacterium | reverse complement strand
TCTGTATACTTTTTTATCTGCTACCCGATTATTTATTGCAAAGGATCAAATGAACCACCCGGCCATCCATTGGTTTGCTCAATCAAAATACTTGACAAACGGAAATTAGTAGGTAGTGGATAAAAATAATAATTGGTAGGGAATGTAATCGGCGTAGTAGTATCCAAAAGAAACGTAGCCGTAGTGAACGCTGCCGAATAAGATGCCACATTATTAATATTGATAGTATCCCTTGGTTTATATCCCAAAGTAAGCGCCTCCAGACTGGCTACTGTAAAGGGAGCTTTAGGTGTCCATTTGTAGCCCAAACGAGTGGTGCCATTCAACAGATGGAAAGTTCTGGTGCGACGAAGGTCATCGTATCTTTTTCCTTCCATTGCAAATTCAACCTGGCGTTCGTTCAATATCAAAGCACGCATGGTAAGTAAATCTGGAGCGGCAGTCAAGCCATAGTTGTTGGCACCAGCTAATATACCGGCACGCGCACGTAATCTAGCAACAAGGGTTTGTGACTCAGCTAAACGGCCCGATTCGTTCGCACTCTCCGCTAGATTTAACAACACTTCTGCAAAGCGCATTTCAATCCAGTCCATTCCGCTACCACCACCGGTATTACTATTGTATACTGCTGCAGTAGCACTGATATCAGGATTACAAATTTTCTTACAATAAAAACCTGTCTTAGACTGGTTGGCATTGTCTTCTCCTACACCTACATAGTTCCATTGTTTGCGGCCAGTCTTGGCACTTAAAGGCCAGGTACCTCCGTTATAGGCAATCGTTGCCTCAAATCGAGGATCACGATTTTTCCAGAATAAAATAGGATCATAGCCAGAAGTAGGATCAGTAATAGGCAACCCATTATTCATCACAAAAGCTTGTACGAGATTCCAAGTAGGCTGGTAACTTCCACCACCACCGGTAGTTTCAGAAAGTGGACGAGCAATATTCTCTGTATTGGTTCCTCTTCCTGGATTAATAGAAATGTTATCATAAGTTCTCCAAATCATACGCTCCTTATTTGTAGAGGTTTCATCAACAAATAATTTAGTAAAATTGGCAATTAAATCATAGCCATGACTCAAGCAGGTATCATAAGCCTTTTTATTTGCCTGATAAGCTGTTTCCCAACGAGAAGATTCGTTGCTTTGGTTAAACTGTGGACTTGCCCAATACATCAGCACTTTTCCCCTTAAAGCCATCGCAGCTCCTCTAGTGATTTTTCCACCTTCGGTACTTGCTGGCCAACTAGTGGGTAAACCATAACAAGAGTCTAAATCCCGGACTATTTGCTGAATACAAACACTGGTTTTACTTCGTCCTACATTCAGTGTATCCGTATTGATATCCTGTGATTTCAATACCAATGGAACGCCTCCATACAATTTCACCAAATTGAAATATAAAAAGGCCCTAAAAAAATACATCTGACCTTTTAACTTGGCTTTAATATTGTCAGCTAAAGTGCCCGCTTCCAAACCCTGAATGGCCAAATTGACCCTTCGGATAGTGAAGTACTGGTTATTAGAGGTGCTGGTGTTATTGGAAGAAATATCCGTAACACTATTATCCGTTAGTTGACCATACAGCAAGGTAGTATTTCCACCATTGAACTCGTCGGATGTATTGTGCATTGCAGCTTGTAACGGCCAGTTGGGCATTACTAAGTCGTAAGTTTTGTTGACATACAAATTGGCAGCAGTTTCTAGGTTCCAAACATTTGGATCAACGCCTTGCAAATCTTTTTTATCAAAAATATTTTTTGTACAACCCGCAAAAAACAAACTCGCTGCTAACAGAAAGGAATATTTTTTCAACTGGTTAATTTTATGATTTTTCATTTCAATTATTTTGGTTGTTATTATAAAGAAACATTTAATCCTAAAGAGATAGTTCTTAAGGTTGGATAAGCAGCAAAACTACCGGTAGATGGATCCTTGTATTCAAAAGGATTGATCAGGTTCCAAAGATTGGTACCCGAAACAAATGCCCTAAATTCAGGAACCTTGTATTTTTCAGCAAATCTTTTTGGTACACTGTAAGACAAGGTCATATTATTAACCCTGCTAACTGTACCATCAACAGCCCAAAACGTTGAATTCTCTTTTGCCAATGGAGCATCTGCCCTTGGATATTTTGCATTGGGATTTTCTGCAGTCCAATGGTCTTTCCAGAAATCAGGACCAGACTGCGTTGTAGTAGGTACTTTTCTTGCTTCTGTATCAAAGAACTTTTTACCCCCAATAGATAAATTAAAGTTAGTATTAAACTTGAAAGTTTTATATGAAATACCAAAAGTGAAACCGAAACCAAATCTACTGGCAATGTTTTCAAACATTGGAACAATATCCTTGTCATCAATCACACCATCATTGTTTCTATCTTCATAATCAAGAAATCCAACTTGAGGCTTGGCACCTCCAATTTTATAATTTGGATTTTTTGCAAGTATTGCATCTACAGCAGCCTGTGTGCGCAATATACCTTTGGATATGTATCCGTAGTTACTTCCACTATACTTGCTAGAACTTTTACCAATCATAATATCAGAGTACTCGGTAATCCCTCCCAATTTACTAGGACTATAATAGGATTGAATGACCTGGTTGTCGGATGTACCAAAGTTAGCCTGTAAATTGAAGTTCCAATCTTTGCTGATAGAGCCTTTGTAGCCTAATGAAAACTCAGATCCCCAGTTATTTTGAATACCATAATTCTTTAATCCTGCACTGATACCAACCGTAAAAGGCAAACTTACTGCAGCTAAATCATCAAATCCATCATAGGTATTACGGTTCCAAATATCCATTGAAAAAGTAAATTTATTATTAAGGAAAGTCGCATCTAAACCAAAGTTTTGGGTTTTGGCTTTTTCCCAGGTAATATCTGGGTTAGGATAAATATTAGGATCTAAACCATTGGTAACAGTAGATCCAAAGAGCATTCCTGTTGTTTGAGTAAATCGGGCAATATATTGATACCCCTGCACCCTGTCTTCGCCTACCAAACCTACGTTGGCCCTTAATTTCAAGGTATTGATGAAGGTAATATTGTTACGGAAAAAATTCTCATCACTGATTCTCCATCCCAAACCAAGTGAAGGGAAGAAACCCCATCGTTTATCGGAAGGGAAATTCACAGAACCATCATAACGACCTACGAATTCCAATAAATATTTATTATTGAAAGAATAGTTTAATCGACCCAAATAAGATCGTTTACCCGACTCATTGGCACCATTTAACTGAACGGTAGTTGGTGTTGCATTGAAAGCAAACATCTGGTCTATACCAGGAATTTGCTGTCCATCTCTATACAATAAATAACTATTGTTATCTCCTTCCGTTTGCTCTGTTAACAATAACAAATCAATGTCATGGCGCTTAATTCTTTTCGCATAATTAAGAGAACTAATCAATTGATAACTATTATTATAGTTGGTTCCTTCCTGCAATCTATCGGTATTAGTGATTTTAGAAGTAGGACTGCTTGTAGCAATATCAGAAAACAATAAACTGTTTTGTCCAAACCTCGTAAAATTATATACCGTATAGGAAGGGAAATATTGTTTGCTGGTACCTGAGCGATTATTTTTACCAAACTGCACTTTTGCAGTTAAGCCTTTTAAATATTGAGGCTTATATTCCAATGTAGCATTTAAATTGAGGCCCTGAGAATTTGACCTTTCATATCCACCGGAATTAAACATTCCAATTGGATTCCATGCTCCCGGAGGATTGGGACCATTTGCCCAGTTATTAGGTTTGCCATTTACCAATAAGGGAACCCATCCTGGTGTAAGAAAGATGGCTCTAGCCATTAAATCTTCATTATCAACACTGGCTCCTTTCAATGAATTTCTGTCATTCACTGAATAATCGGTATTTAGACTAATACTAGCAGACACACTTTCAGAAACCTTCGCGTTCATACCAGATCGGATACTATATTTTTTAATAGAGATATCTCCATAATTTCCCCCTTCATCATAATAACTACCGCCTGCAAAAAAAGTAATCTTATCTGTACCACCACTCACGTTTACCGTGTGACGGGTTAATTGAGAGGGTTTCCACATTTGACTATACCAGCTAGGGATTGAATTTTTTGCCAAATAATCAAGGTCGGTTTGGGAAAATTTAGAGGTTGCAGCTGCATTGGCTAATTCATAACCATCATTAAGCATTATAGCATGATCATAAGCAGATAATACTTTTGGCTCACTTGATGCATCAGAAGTACCAAAGTAACCCGAATAGCTAATCCTTGCCTTTCCAGGTTTACCTTTTTTAGTAGTAACCAATACAACCCCTTTAGCACCTGCTGCACCGTATACGGCTGCAGAAGCATCTTTTAAAAACGAAATGGTTTCTACCAAACTAGCATCCAAATTATCAAAATCCTGTTTGGTCATGGTTAACCCGTCTATTACATAGAGTGGATCAGCTGTAAGTCCCAATTTTCCTGAAGCTGCAAAAAGTGTGGGATTTCTAATAGAGATCGTGGTAGGAGCACCCGGTTTACCAGATGCCACACTTATACCAACGCCTGGAATCCTATTGACCAATGCTGTACCCAAGTTGGCTACAGGTAAATCTTCGATATCTTCTGCTTTTATACTAGCCACCGCACCCAGTACATTGGCTCTCTTTTTAGAACCGTACCCCACCACAACCACATCATCCATGGCTTTTTGCTCTTTTGTCAAACTGAAACTTAGGGTAGTTCTATCCCCCACCTTCAATTCTTTGTAAGCAAAACCAACAGAGGAAAACTTCAAAATGGACTCTTTTGCGGGAACCTTGATACTGTAATGACCATTTTCATCAGTAGATGTACTAACGGTACTCCCCTTGACATTAATGGTTACAGACGGAATTGGCTTACCGGTTTCTGCATCTGTTAGGGTACCACTCACTGTTTTGGTCTGGGCCAACAGTTGGATACAACTAAATACAAGAAACAATTGAAGGAGTAGCACCTTCTTAAACAGGAACTTGGACATCATATAGTATTT
>CANJAW010000226.1:0-5027 GCA_947472215.1 Chitinophagaceae bacterium | reverse complement strand
TTTTGATCGGCTAAGTCAGCAAATTGTTTTAGTCTACTCCAATAAAATACATTGTACTTGGTAAGATCATATTTACTCAATCCATCCCAAGCTGTTTCGATCCCGCTTCGGGCAAAAGGCAATTCATAAAATGGAGGCCATACCTCTCCGTCCATTCTTCTGATTCTTTCATGATCATCTCTTCTTCTATCATACCAGAGACCATAATTTTGTTCCAAACCAATAATATTATTGGCCTTCATCAGATCAGTTTCTTTTTCCAAATCATCCGTCAAACCCTCCCCTGTTCTTCCAGGTACATAGCGGGTGATAGCTGGTTTCGCATTTTGCAATGCCTTACCTTGTATGCCCCCGGCCCACCAAGGCACCGATTCTCTTTTACCAAATAAAATTACCGTTCCCCTAAGCAGCCAGCCATTTTTTATTTGCATCACTGGAGCCAAAACAGGTTCAGATTTTTTTTGTATTTCTACCAGGTCAAAGGTTGCTACATTGCCTGGGTTACTTAAAATAACATTGCGCTTTGCTGCCAAACCAATCCACTCCTTTAACTGCATCCTTGGTTGTACAGATTGTTTTACCAATTCGTTAGCCACCTCAATGGTAGGACTACTAGATGCGTCCCCAGGCACAAAAAGTATTTGAGAAAGATGATCCACCTTTCGATTCAACCGTTGAGCTAATTGTGCATAATACAAACTCCAAGGATGTATCGCATTATTTGACTCAGCCCAATAACCATCTCCAGCAAACTGGCTCCAGGAACCAAATGCCCAGTTTTGTGCAGTGGGCGGCTGATAGCAATCAATTCTTGCAGCAGTACAATTCCAGCAAAGACTATTGGCCGCTGCCCAGCCTGCACCATTACCATCCTGACCTCTATTACCAAGGCGCAAAGCATTTCCGTCTATATTTACTATATCATACAAAACTCCGGACGACCAACTGTCAATTGCTCCGCTAAAATTATAGGGAAAACTGGATTCACACTGTACAAAAGCATTGGGACCAGGTGCACAAAATCCAGTAGCAAAATCATGGTATCCATATTCAGCATAGCAACGTTGAAATAATGTCTGCTGGCCAGTTGTGAAAAAAGTAGTCCGTCTTTGCCCGCCAATTTCTGAAACAGGATGCAATGAAATACAATCTTCTACTGTTATACGTTTAGCAGTTTCCAACACGTTTACAGCAGAACCTGCAAAATTTTCAAATACAATTTGCCGAACCCAAGCATCTGCCGTATTTTCTATATTAATAGCATTCCAGCGATGATCTTCATCCTTTATATTATTCTTATCGTATGATGAAATACAGCGTAAATTTTCTACGCCTACATTCTTCAATCTTCCAGCCCAATGGTAAAAGCTGATGGAACCACCACCAAAATTTGAATCCAATGCAGTAGTAATAGGTGCGTCAATGGAAAGGGTATTTCCATCAATATGAGTAATGGTTCTATCAAAAAAAAGATCGCGATCGCCAGGCTTCCAACCCAAGGAAGAAATACCACCTCCAAAAATATCTGTACCTATTTTTTTAATCCATTCCATGGTAGAAGGACGACGTATGATTATCTCATTCCCCAGGGCCTTACTCAAAACAGCACTATCTACCTTGAACTTTGTAGCATTAACTGGAACATATGCATCTAGTATTTGAAAAGCGGGAAGCCCTTTAAATGATTCTTCTTTTCCAACAATTCTAATCAATGCCTGTCGATCGGTGCCTGCGCCTACCAATAAGGTTCCATTGGCATCCATTCCAGATCCACGAAGAACCACACCCGAACTATTTATTTTTAATTGTCCCGACATTGTATAGGTTCCTTTCTGCAATAAAACCACTCCACGAAATCCATTGGAATCAATAGGCATAGAAGCAACATAATCTAGTGCCGATTGTATTCTATTGGTTGCATCATCTTTAGAAACTGGGACAACTATTTTAATTAAAATATCAGTAGGTATAGGTATTTCAGAAGCCCTGTAACCGCAATAGGAAAAATCTGGAATTCGATTACCCAATGAATCGGGTGTATACAGGAGATTGCCTTTAGTCATCACTAATGGAGCAGGCCTAAGCATCTTTTGTGCCTGTACAGCCTGGTGAAAAAACACTCCAATAAAGAAGAAAAAAAAGAGGTTATATGCTAGGGACTTACTCAATTGAACTGATTGATTGATTATTTAACAAAAAAAATAGTATACCTGTAAAAGTCAATTGCTTTTATTGAAAAGCAAGCACTTCACTTTTCGAAAACTAATATCGATTAGCTTGTTAACCAAGCAGCAATACGTTAATTTATTTATTTACAACCACTGGTTTTACCTGTTTAACATCCACTTCACTATTTAAATATAACTCAATATTACTATATCCACTTACTGAAATGGTAGCTGCATCAGTCGCATCTTGAGGATTCAATCGATGTTTCAATTCATATGCATCTGGAATACCATCATTATCCGAATCTTTGTAAGGGGTTCCTGTATACTCAGGATAACCTCCCACTTGGGAAATATCGGTGATTATACCAATCTTATAGGAATCTAATGGTAGTCGCCTGTGCTTGAATTGAGAGGTTGGTGGAACGACCTTGTCAGCCACTAGGATTTTTCCGGATATAACCTGCGCTACGATTCGCTTATCAACAGCATCCCTGACGGGCAAGGTAGCACCGGCATTTGCCAAAACAAATTCTTTTGCCTGTAAAGTTGGTATAATCGTAATTTCAGGCATAGGTAGTGGTGTATTCCATTTCATCCTATCCTTATATTTTCCCGCATCCGGCAGTTCTTCTACTTGCACCCCTCCGTTCCAGTTATCCTTGGTTACTGCTTCGTTTCCTTCCACCACATTTCCATGTACATAAGCTCTTCCAAAAACCAAGTGCCCCAATTTACTTCTACCACTCTCTGGTTTTAAGATGCGATGCGCTATCGGGTGGCTTTGATTGGGTGTAGCCGGTCCAGGTTTGTAATAGTTATTAATGATATTGTACATAGCCGTATAATCACCGCCATCAGTAGAACGGTGAACCCAATTAAAAATAACATTATTGGCAAAATTGAAAATTCCATTCCATCCAATAGATGGATTACGACCCGCATTATCAGCCCAAAGATTGCGAATAAAGGCACAATTTTCACCTCCTAATGTACTTCCAAAGGCATGATTCCAAGTATCCAAAGATTCTGAAAAAATAGAATTTTGTATGGTGATATTAACGGTCCCTAATTTGAGCTCACCATTTTTCATAGGTGTGCTGTCATTGTACATGTGACGATACATACTCATGTTTTCATCCAGGCCCCAACTTGCAGAAACATGATCGATCATAATATTGCCCACAGGGTTTCCGCCAATAGCATCATCCCTTCTTCCCACCCAGGTTTCTCCGCGACGGAAACGCATATATCGTATAATGACATCATGGGTATTTAACCAAAAAGATTCTCCTGCAATACAAATCCCATCACCTGGGGCGGTTTGCCCTTCGATGGTGATATAAGGAGCTCTTACAATAATCGGAGTTGAAATGCGAATGATTCCTGAAACATTAAATACTACAATTCTTGAACCGCCCTGTTCACATGCCCAACGCAAACTACCAGGACCATCATCATTCAAATTGGTTACCACTATCACTTTTCCGCCACGACCACCAAAACTGAATTTACCACCGCCTTCTGCGCCAGGAAATGCAGGAATACTTGCCTGCGGCAAATCTGTTGGTCTGGCCGCCCAGGGAACATAGGGGCGCTGGTATTGGGCAGCTTCCTGCTCAATAATTGGAAAGGCAAGAACCCATGCTGCATCAGAATGAATCCGTGCAGCATTCAATAATGAATCTGCAGCCTTTTGAACAGACGAAGATATTTCGGGGTATTGCGCATAGGCAGCATTGAAAGAGATCAAAATAACTGCTGACAATAAAATGTGCTTAAATTTTTTGTTCATCGTAATTTTTTTATGTACCCTATTAGACGATTATTCCAAAGAGAATCGTTGCTATTATTTCCCAAAATTAAAAAAGAGAAAGTATTAATGCTTTCTCTTTTTTTTAATACTACTTATAGTAAGAACTTACTTTGTTACTTATTTTTGAACTTTCACATCGATGTTAATATACGTATCAGGAGAGGCCGCATCCTGGTTGGTGAAATTCACCGTTAACGCACCATATTTGCCCGTAATGGTTTTAAAGAAAACCACATTACCCGTAACTAGCGCAGTAATACTAGTGGTAGTACCAGAAGCCAGATTAGTTAACCCTGCTGATTTTAATGAACCAGAAGAAGTTAAGGAAGCAAAAGTTGGTGAAGTACCTTTTTTTAATAAAGTTGCATTTTTCGTCCAGGCACTCATATTGTAAATAGAAAGCTGACTTGGAAGAGGAATCATATTTAAGGCGTAAATGGTATGTTTTTTTGCAACTGCCGTATCATAATAATACCCAAAATCTATATTCCCACTATTAGACCCCATCGTACTATAACTAAATAATTCTCCGGTAAGCGAAGCAAAAAAGGCCTGATTGGTTTTAGCTGTAGAGTCTGGAACATATAATTTCTTCAGAGAATAGTAAGTAAAATCCGAGGCAACCGTTACGACAATGTTTTTTTCACCCAAATAAATTCCGGCAGCATCTTTTGCCAAAATCTTGTAGGTATAAACACCCGCAACACTATCGGCAGCAATACGCTTTACCACTGCAAGGAAATTCTTTGAACTAGCCGGTAACGTATCTTTCGTAAGATCGGTTCCGTTTTTTTGAAAGTACAAATATTTCATATCCTTTGGACAGCCAATCATTGCATCAAAATAAAGGCTGTCTTTGGGATTAACAGTAAGGTCGGAAGTGACAAATTTCAAACCGCTATTATTCAAGGTCACCGTTAAGGTGTTGGATTGGGGAATATCAATTTTATCCAAGCAACCCGTAAAGATTGCTGCAATCGATAAACAACCTATTATTAATTTATTAATTTTCATTGTATTTTTTTTATTGATTAATCTGTATA
>CANJAW010000225.1:0-5051 GCA_947472215.1 Chitinophagaceae bacterium | reverse complement strand
CCGATAAAAAACAAAACCAAACAAGCCAATGACAAAGAATATTTTCGGTGCCACTCAATTTGATTATTGCGAAGATCTTTGTTTTTGTTATCCCAGTCTACTCCCGAGTATTGATAAGTATTTTTCAGGTTATTAACAACGTTGATTGCATTGTCGTGTACAATGAATTTGGCGGAGTCTGGAATGAGGTCAGAAAAGCTTTTGATTGATTTTTTTACCGGAGCAGCTTTTTTCCAATTGCTATCGGGTAGGTGCTGGTAGTGGAACTGTCCATTCACTTCAAGTTGTACTCTTCTGCTAAAACTATCTTTCAATTTGATCAAAGAATCAATGGATGTATTGAGCTGACGAATGCTCAACATTTTGTAATCATTTTTGAAAATGCTGTCGGGCGTATTGAGCATTTGTAATGAACTTAAGTCAAATATTTTTTTATATTCTTTAAATCCCAATTGTATAAATTCTGTACTCGTATCCATTGGGTTTCCCCGTTCCTGGTATCTAAAGCCATTATATAGCGTAAACTCGAGGAATTTTTTATCCTTCGAAAATCCCATATTCCCTCTTTCAGCAATAATACTATTATCTTGAAGGGAGCTTTGTTGTTCATAAATTACCACATTGTGAATCGTTTTTCCATCCCGGTCTTTTTTTCCTACCTTAATGGAGTATCCCGGAATTTGATTGTAAAAAGTACCCTGTTTTAAATCGATTGCAGGTTTTTTGTAGGTGATATCGTAATAAAGTGTTTTAAATTCCAGATTGGCATAAGGGATAACATAATTGGCAAAAAGAAAGGTAATTCCACAGAGTACGATGGATACCAGTATGAGCGGCCGCAAAAAACGCAATAGCGAAATGCCGGATGATTTGATGGCTACGAGCTCAAAGCTTTCGCCGAGATTGCCCAAGGTCATTATCGATGAAATCAAGATGGCAATAGGCATCGCGAGCGTGAGTAGGGAAGCGCTGGCATACCATAAAAATTCACCAATAGTAAGCAGGTCAAGATCTTTACCTACTAGGTCATCAATGTATTTCCACAGGCTCTGCATCATCAGTACAAAAAATGCGATAAAGAATGTCGCAATAAATGGACCGATGAAGGATGTAAGAATCAGCTTGTCTATTTTTTTTATCATATACCCCATCCGCCGGAAGGCGAAATTTTTAACAAGTAATGCCGCCTAATTATTTAGCTATTGGAATTTAAATAATGGCTGCTATCACAAAGCTATGTACAATTTACCCTATGACCAATTGGCTTTATTTAAATTTGAATGGTTAACTTGTATATCCAATGACTGATTCTTTACAATTATCTCTTTCTGCTAGTGAACTTCAACTGGTTTGTAACAAAGACTGGATACTAGCCAAACAAATTATTATTGAGAAGGTATACCTACTTTTTGGAGCAGTTTCCGAAAAAATGCAGCAGTGTATTTTAGCCCATAGCAGCTTGCTACCTGCTGTTATAGCGGAAACTAGTCCTAAAATATCAAGGGGGGAAAATTACCGGGGGCTTCCTTATGTAATGCTAGATTATCCCCGCCATTTTAAAAAAGCAGATACCCTAGCGATTCGAACCTTATTTTGGTGGGGAAATTTTTTTAGCATCAACCTTCATTTATCTGGAGCATATAAAGAAAATGCGTTACCCATTTTGGAAGCCAACTTTGATTTGCTGCAGCAACAGGGCTATTATTTGTGTATTCATCCCAATCCTTGGGAACATCATTTTGAAGAAGATAATTATCGGCCTTTAAAAAATTATTTGGCAGCTGATTTTGCAGTGTTGGTTCAGCAAATGGACTTTATAAAAATTGCATTACCTATTCCTTTGCAGCAGTGGGAACTTGTTCCAACATTACTGGAACAGCATTTTAGTATAATCGTAGGGGTGTTATTGAAAATTAATTTCCCAAGCGATGGAAAAGATCTTTTACCTGGTATTCCCAAAGTTGGCTCTGGTCTTTAATGTCTTTCTTTTCTGCAAAATCTTTGATAATCAAAATAGTCTGATTGGTAACTTCAGATTTTTCGATGCTGAATTCAAAATATTCCTCTTTAGGTGCTTGTAACCAATGATAGCGAATATATTTATCTTCTTCCCCTTCCATTAATTCCGCCTGCTCATCCGATCCGTTCCACGAAAAACTGAATATTCCGTCTCTTTCATCCACCTTATCGGCAAACCATTCCTGCAATCCAGCAGGGGTACTCAAAAAATCATACAATATACCTGGAGAACATCTAACCGGGTATTCCAGCGTATATAAAACTTTCTTACTCATCTGACTAATTTAAATTCAATAGAATACTGCAATAATAACAAAATAATCGGTGTGTCAAAATTATTTTATGCATTTGTTATAAAGATTCTGCCCTCTTTTCAGTAGCAGCCCATTTTAACTGTATTTCAACTGAAAAATTATTTTATTTTTTATTAACAACATATTACATATTTATTTAAATTACATTTTATTATATATGTACGTGATTTAGAGGCCTAAGTCCTCCCATTTTAATTAACACCTTAAAAAAATCAAGTTTATGAGTATGCGCCAACTGAAGATCTCCAAATCCATTACCAACCGTGAAAGCCAAAGTTTAGAAAAGTACCTGCAAGAAATTGGTAGGGTTGAGTTGATTTCACCAGAGGAAGAGGTGAAACTCGCTGAACTCATCAAAAAAGGGGATCAACGTGCGTTGGACAAATTGACTAAGGCAAATCTGCGCTTTGTAGTTTCTGTAGCTAAGCAATACCAAAACCAGGGGTTAACATTGCCGGATTTAATCAATGAAGGAAATCTGGGGCTTATTAAGGCTGCTAGGAGATTTGATGAAACCCGTGGGTTTAAATTTATTTCCTATGCTGTTTGGTGGATTAGGCAAAGTATCCTACAGGCTTTGGCGGAGCAATCTAGGATTGTACGGTTGCCATTAAATAAAGTAGGGCTTACCAATCGAATTAGTAAGGCCTTTTCGCAATTGGAACAGGAGTATGAACGCGAGCCAACTGCGGAAGAGATTGCTTATTTATTAGATCTCGAAACCGAAGAGGTGGCGGCTTCCATAGGTTCTTCCGCCCGTCATATCAGTATCGACCAGCCTTTTGCGGATGGGGAAGAGGGATCGATGTTGGATGTGTTGGAAAATCCAAATACAGATAGCACTGATATGTACCATTCATTTAAGGTTTCTTTAACTGCAGAAATTGAGCGGTCACTCAATACGTTAACAGAAAGGCAAAAAGATGTCATCTGTTTTTTCTTTGGAATTGGGGTGGATCATCCACTCAGTCTGGAGGATATTGGAGAAAGATATAGTCTTACCAGGGAAAGAGTTCGGCAAATAAAAGACAAAGCACTTACCAAATTAAGGTCTACTTCCCGCTGCAAGCACTTGCGAACCTATCTGGGAGCCTAAAGATTTCATACATTTGCACAAATTACAGAAGTGAACTTTTTTAGTTCACTTCTTTGTTATTGCACAACCAATAAATACAGTCCATGTTTACGACATTAAGCGAAAGGCTAGAAAGCGCCTTTAAAAATATTAAAGGTCAGGGTAGGATCTCTGAACTCAACATAGCCAATACGGTAAAAGATATTCGAAGAGCCTTGGTGGATGCGGATGTTAACTATAAAATAGCCAAGGAATTTACAGATACGATTAAGGAAAAGGCACTCGGCGAAAAGGTGTTGACAGCCGTGAGTCCAGGCCAGTTGATGGTAAAAATTGTGCAAGATCAGTTAACCGAATTGATGGGGGGAAGCGAAAGTGAATTCAATATCAGTGGTAATCCTGCCATCATCTTAGTTGCAGGATTGCAGGGTAGTGGTAAAACAACCTTTAGCGGCAAACTAGCCAATTATTTAAAAACAAAAAAGGGTAAATCTCCCTTATTGGTGGCAGCTGACATATACAGGCCTGCGGCAATTGATCAGTTGGAAGTGTTAGGTGGTCAGATAGGGGTGGATGTGTTTAGTGAGCGAGATAATAAGGATGCGGTTAGTATTGTGCAAAATGCCATCAAAGAAGCAAAGGCTACCAATAAGAATGTACTGATCATTGATACTGCCGGACGCTTAGCCGTAGACGAAGTGATGATGAATGAGGTGGCCAATATTAAAAAAGCCATCAATCCACAAGAGATTTTATTTGTGGTAGATAGTATGACTGGTCAGGATGCAGTGAATACAGCCGCCGCTTTTAATGAGCGCCTTGATTTTACAGGGGTAGTGCTTACCAAGTTAGACGGTGATACCAGAGGCGGGGCCGCATTGTCTATTAAATATACAGTTAACAAGCCCATTAAGTTTGTTAGTAGTGGCGAAAAAATGGATACGCTCGATGTCTTTTATCCCGATAGGATGGCTCAGCGGATTCTTGGAATGGGCGATATTGTAAGTCTGGTAGAAAAGGCTCAGGAGCAGTTTGATGCAGTGGAAGCAGCTAAACTTGAAAAGAAAATTCGTAAAAATCAGTTTGATTTTGAAGATTTTAAAACCCAGTTGCAGCAAATTAAAAAAATGGGTAATCTCAAAGACCTGATGGGAATGATCCCCGGCGTTGGCAAACAAATTAAGGATGTGGATATCAATGATGACGCTTTCAAAGGTATCGAAGCGATGATTAATTCAATGACCTTGCAGGAAAGACGTAACCCCGATATTATCAATCCTAATCGTAAATTAAGGATTGCAAAGGGAAGCGGGAAAGATATTGCCGAATTAAACCAGTTTTTAAAGCAGTTTGAACAAATGAAAGGCATGATGAAAATGATGAATAAGATGCCGATGGGTAATATGCCGGGAATGGGTAAAAGGTAATTATTTTAGCATTTTAGGGGTTCAGACCTTTTCTGTAGCCCAGCTATTGGCCCCTGTCCATTCTATTTCCCTCTATTTTTGGTTGGATAGCTTAAATTTCATCAATTGGATTTGGATTTTGGTGATTCGCAGGTTATCTTTGCTTTCCTTTTCTAAGGAAGATTAAAGAAACCCTATTAGTTAACAACCCCAAAAAATTTCTATTTTTTATGGCTG
>CANJAW010000224.1:0-5070 GCA_947472215.1 Chitinophagaceae bacterium | reverse complement strand
TATAAAAGTACACAAGTATGCCTTATTTTTTATCTGTGGCGTAATTATGGCGTAATATGAAAATAAAAAAGGGTCTCAAATGAATGAAAGCCTTTCTAGTCGCTGCTTGGAAAATCCATGTACATTGACCCCCTATCACCAGTATACAATGACTGCCTGAAATACAATACAAATGGAGGGTAAATTTAATTTGGCGAAGTTGGGTCATTGAAACCTGGCGATGCTAGGTCAAAATACCGTGGCGCAAGGGGGTCATTATGCGTAGATTTTCCAACCTATCATTAAACTAAAGGCGCAATGCCCTTAAGGCTTTCTTGTTGTCTTGCTCTTTCCCAATTATCCATTAATTCAGCTTTATGAATTGCCTACCACTCTGTTACTATTCCTAAAACTCTAGGAGGAAGTTCTCCGCCAATGATTTCATTTTTTTCAATATCAATGATGCCTTCAAAATCAGCATACACTGCATGAAAGTGAGGAGGATTATGATCCCTATAAAACATACGAATAATAACGCCTAGAAAATAACTAATTTGAGGCATGAGTCAATTTTGGACTGAGAATTTCTCCAAAATGTTTACCAGTTAATTCGGAATAGATAGTAGTTGCATCAATTTCAAGTTCATTTGACCAAGCAATTGAATAACCATTTGAATAAACCTTTGCGAATTGGTTTTTATCTTGAAGCGCTTTGAAAATACCCTTTTCAACCAAATCGTTTAATTGAATAGTTCCAAAAACACCATCATCAAATTTGATGCTAATGGTATAATCAGATAGGTATTTAACTTCTTGAACTTTCATACTCAAATTTACAAAGAAAAAACAGACAAATACGGATGAGCGTATAAATACACATTAATATGGGCTAAATCAACCCTATGCTTTAATTGGAATCCAACCTAACTGACTGATAGACAAAGAAAAAGCCTTCCGTCAGCTGACGGAAGGCTTGTCCAGTGTGGCTCCCCCTTCCCGACTTGAACGGGAGACCCTCTGATTAACAGTCAGATGCTCTAACCAACTGAGCTAAGGAGGAGTGTTGCTTTTTTATTGGAGAGCAAAAATAAGGCATTTTAGTTTTTAACAAAAATTAAATCCCTTTTTCTACCAATTAAATACGTTATTTTCTTCGAAACCCACAAATACACCCTCTTTCCTGATTTCTACCGGGAAGGTTTTTAAGAAATACCCTTCCCCACTAACATTTCTTCCATTCAGTAAGCTGAATTTATACCGGTGCAGCGGACAAACAATATTTCCCAACGCATCCAAATGCCCATCGGCCATCATTCCTCCCGCATGCGGACATTTTTGAGCACAGGCCATCAATTGATCCTTTTGCATGGCCACACAAATGGTTTTTCCCGCCACCGCTACCGATGCCATTGCATTGGCAGAAAAGGGAATCTCCGCTACACTGTCGGCCAATTTATGCCAGTTGTATTTTTTTTGTTTCATCGGCGGTGACTCAGCCTTCGGTGAGTCACCCTGGGGGGTGACTCACCGAAGGGATGGCTAATAAAAATATTCCGCACGGTAAGGATACCTAATCTGGTAGAGTTCCCGCACTTTATTCAATATCGTTTGACGCAATCCGTCAATATTCGTTTTTTCGGTGGCCGATACATATACACAATTGCCATTGGTCTCATTTTGCCAGCGCTCTTTTAAATCAATCAATAGCTGGGCTTTAATCTCCGGCTCCAACCACTCATCAAAAGCCTGCACTTCATACTTGTCCATTTTATTAAAAATAGTTACCGTCGGCTTTTCTGCAGCACCTAGTTCTGCCAATGTTTTATTCACTACAGTAAGCTGCTCCTCATATTGGGGATGCGAGATGTCTACTACATGCAACAAAATATCCGCCTCCCGCACTTCATCGAGCGTACTCTTAAAACTCTCTACTAAGTGATGCGGCAATTTTCGGATAAACCCTACCGTATCACTCAGCAAAAAAGGCGTTTGTTCAAATACCACTTTTCGGGTAGTGGTATCCAGCGTGGCAAATAATTTATTTTCTGCAAACACTTCACTCTTGCTCAGCAAGTTCATAATAGTGGATTTGCCCACATTGGTATAGCCTACCAGCGATACCCGGATAAACTCTCCCCGCTCCTGGCGCTGGGTAGATGCCTGCCGGTCTATTTCAGTTAACCGCTTGCGTAATAGCGTAATCTTATCCTTTACTATTCGGCGATCCGTTTCAATTTCCGTTTCACCCGGCCCCCTAGTACCTACTCCTCCCCCCTGTCTTTCCAAATGCTTCCACATACCTTTGAGCCTAGGTAAAATGTATTGGTACTGCGCCAACTCCACCTGGGTTTTGGCCTGGGCAGTTTTGGCCCTGCTGGCAAAAATATCCAATATCAAATCACTCCGGTCAATCGTTTTTACACCTAGCTCCTTCTCAATATTTTGAATCTGCGATCCCGTTAATTCATCATCGAAAATCACCAACTCTACATCACCATGCAAACTCACATATTTTTTAATCTCCTCCAACTTACCCTTGCCCACAAAAGTTCGGGGATCGGGATGAGGCAATTTTTGGGTAAACCTTTTCACCGCAATCACCCCTGCGGTTTCTGACAAAAAAGCCAATTCGTCGAGGTACTCATTGAGCTGCTGCTCCGACTGGTCAGAAGTAACCACCCCCACCAATACTGTTTTTTGCTCCTGCTTCAGGTGTTTCTTATCTATCAAAATTTTTTATTTATACGTACTTCGTTTTATTGGCAACTGCTAAAAACTGGTTTTCTGTAAGATACGATTTTAGAATAATCCGGCAATTGGTATCCAAAAATAAAGCGTTCCGATTGTGATCGGAACGCTTTACATAATTTTCAATTGATCCGCTACTTAATGGCAGCTGCTGCATTGACCGACATAGACCATTTTTTCATTTCAGCACAGTCTCCATAATCTTTATCTACCTGGATATAATAACCTGAAATTTTTTCGTTGAACCATTTTTCCAATGCATCACTCTTTTTTTCTTCCAACGACCGCTGGGCGATTTTATTATAATCATCGCGCAGGTTTTCACGGTGAGGTTCTGTTCTGCTCATCAAATACACAATCCGAACGCCTTTTTTTCCTTTTTCATCTACAAATTCGGTAGGCTGAGAGTACTGCCCTACTTTCAGATCTTTCATCATCAGCACCATATCCTTATCCAACTGGTCAATTGTAATCAATCCGCCGCCCTCAGCATTTTGCTTTCTGCCTCCTGTAAATTTACTGCTTTCATCGTCGCTATACTTGTTTACAGCTTCGCCAAATTGCAAGTTACCTGCAATCAACTTAGAGCGCACCGTATCAAGCTTCAAAATACCTTCGGCCAATTCTGTTTTGGTAACCTGCGGAATTTTTAAGATGTGTCGAACAGTAGCATCATCCCCTGCACGGCTAATCATTTGAATAATATGGTAACCGAATTTTGTTTTAAAAGGATTGGTGATTTGTCCCTCCTTTAATGAAAAAGCCTTGGCCATAAAAATAGGGTCCCACTGCTTTTCATTTCGATTAAGGTCGTACTGCCCTGCTTTGTCTTTACTTCCTGGATCATCCGAATACAAAGCCGCCAGCGTCTTCATTTCCTTTTTTCCACTTTCTAGCTGAAGTTTAAATTCTTTGAGCTGGTCTACGCAATATTCTTCAGCCTCCCGACTAGCCTTGGGATAGCGAACAATTTGACCAATTTCCAACTCGCTTTCATAAAACGCCAAACTATCCTTGGGTAATTTATCGAAATAATTATTTACTTCTTTGGGGGTAATGCGAATGCCCTCTACAATTTTGTTGCGCATGGCAGCAGCGAGTTTTCTATCGCGAAAACCTTCTTTAAAATCTTCTTTTAACTGATAGACTGTTTTGCCAGAAATTTCTTCTAACTTTTCCTTGGTACCATAGGAACTAATAAAATAACGAATCTGGTTATCAATATCAGCCGCAATTTCTTCCTCTGTTACGGGTAATGAATCTTTTTCGGCTTGTAAAACCAGGGCTTTGATGCCCATAGCCTGCTCGAGTGTCAAACAACGGGCGTTGGCAGGTACTTCCATTCCCTGGCGTTCCATATCCTGGATACTGTTATCAATATCACTTTTTAATACTATTTTATCTCCTACCACCGCAATGATCTTATCGGCCACCATTTTTTTGGGTTGAGCAAAAGCACTCATCCACAAAAAACCATTGGCTGCTAACAATAAAAAAAGTCTCTTCGTATTCATAATGATTATTAAGTCCTCAAATTTTACAATGCCTGTATTGTCCGCATCAAAAGCTTTGATAAAATATTTACCCACACAGTAATCAAAAATAAAGAGCTATTTTATCAATAGCCCTTTTGGTAAGTATGTTTAACAAATGTTTGTATGCAGTTACAAAAATGAACGCCCACAATAGGGATTGAAAATATCCAAATAAAACAGCTGCTACAACTTACATCAACCAATTAGATATCTACAAGGTACGCTTCACTTCTAGCTCTTCAAAAGCCTCTACAATATCGCCCACTTGAATATTGGCATAATTCTTAATGGTCAATCCGCACTCCATATTGTTGGTTACTTCCTTCACATCATCTTTATAGCGCTTTAAACTACCCAGTTCGCCGGTAAATATTACGATGCCATCTCTAACCAACCGTATGCGACTATTTCTGGCAATTTTACCATCCAGTACAATACAGCCTGCCACGGTAGCTTTATCAAATTTGTACATTTCCCTGATCTCCACATTAGCGAGTATTTTCTCTTCCACACCCGGTTCAAGCATACCTTCCATTGCACTTCGAATTTCCTCGATGGCATTGTAAATGATTGAGTACAATTTGATCTGTATAGACTCCGCTTCTGCCAAGCGAGCTGCTTGAATAGAAGGACGAACATTAAAGCCAATGATGATAGCATCCGATGCATTGGCAAGGGTTACATCACTCTCTGTAATGGCACCTACTGCTTTATGAATCACTTTCACCACAATCTCTTCTGTACTTAATTTTTGCAATGAATCACTCAATGCCTCTACCGATCCATCCACATCACCCTTGATGATTAC
>CANJAW010000223.1:0-5074 GCA_947472215.1 Chitinophagaceae bacterium | reverse complement strand
CCAGGTCACGAATATGTCCAAAACAACTTTTCACCTCGAAGTCTTTTCCTAAAATACCTTCGATGGTTTTAGCTTTCGCTGGGGACTCAACAATTAATAAATTCTTCGCCATAATCAACAGTCTATTTTGTGCTTTTCCCTCAAGGGAAGTAGTTACAGATTAAATTTTTATTCAAATTTCCAGCAGCCGGGGATTGCACAAATATACATTTATACACCATATATTATAAAATATCTATAAATGTTATTGGCCGCGATTTGAATTGCAATATTACTTTAAAATTGAAAATTTAAAATAATTCTTCTAAAAAAGTCCATTTAGAAGCTATTTTACAAAAAATCAATTATTTCATTTTTGATATGATTATCTCTGTAAATTTTTTTGTGTCCAAGGCCTTTGGTGATAATAAACCGAATGTTTGGAAAATGCTGCTTTTTTACAAGCAAAGCATCTGCCAATGGCGTAATATCATCGTCTTCATCATGAATCCATAGTACGGATGCCGCAATTTGTTGCATCGCTCTTTTTATAGAGAACCATTCGCTTGGGTGACCACTTTTTTCAAAAATGATGTTATCAAATTCCTTTCTTACCGCTGCATTTTGTATGTGTAGCATAGTAAATGCAGCATCAATTGCAGTAGAGGTTTCTGTAGCTGGTGCTATTAATACAATATGGGTTTCAGCATTGTGAATTGTTTTTTCAATAGCAAGGCTTAGGGCTATTCCGGCAAAAGAGTGGGCTATATACCCTTTGATAGGTCCATACAACTCAACTACGCTTCCTATCATTTCACTATATTGAATGGCATTGATTGTATCTCCTTCGCTGCTGCCATGGGCTGGAGCATCAAAGGCTATCACTTGGTAGCCTTTTGCCATTAAGGGTGCGATATAAACATGGAATTTATGAGCTGCAGAACCAAATCCATGTAAAATTAAAATTGTGTGAGGCTGGCCAGCGTTCCATCGAAAGCCGTTTACTTTTAATCCATTCAATTCAAATTGAAGTGCTTCTGCCTGTTCAAAAATGGCGGGTGTCCTTGCTGCTGATTGCATAAATGGGGTACAAAATAATTCAAATGCTTTTTCTGCAGCCATTCGTTTTGAAACAATTGTAAGAAACCTAAATTTTGTTCGGATGTACCCAATTGCTAATTTTTGCTTTAATTTCATTGAAACAAAGATACAGAATGAGAGTAGTAATTGTTGGAGCAGGTAATGTAGCCACCGTTTTCGGAAGATTAATGGCAGCTGCTGGCCATGAAATAATACAAGTAATTAGCAGTACTATTTCTAGCGCACAATCGTTGGCGATAGAATTGGGATGCTCATTTTCCGATAATTTGGAAACTTTGGATCACAGGGCCGACATATATATTGTAGCAATATCCGATCATGCGTTACAGCAAATTCAGGGTTCCATTTTTTTAGGGGATAAATTGATCGTTCATACAGCAGGTTCAGTTTCCAAGCAGGTGCTAAGTACTATTTCCACTCAGTTTGGAGTGTTATATCCATTGCAGAGTTTGCGAAAAGAGCAAATTGGAGGGCTATCACCGATTCCGTTGCTAGTTGACGCTAATAATCACTCTGCTCTTACTGCCATTGAGAAATTCGCATTCTCTTTGTCATCAGTTGTATATAAAGTTGAGGATGAACAGCGTTTTTGCTTGCATCTAGCGGCGGTAATAGTTAATAATTTCACCAATCATTTATATACGCTTACTGCTGAATATTGCAATCGTGAGGGCGTCGATTTTAACATGCTACAGCCGATTATTGAAGAAACAGCTTTGCGACTAAACGCGCAGCTCCCGGGCGATGTCCAGACTGGACCTGCCATCAGAGGTGATCGATCGACTTTGGAAAGACATATGCTGGCGCTTTCAAATCACCCTGAACTGAAAATAATTTATCAAACTTTTACTGAAAGTTTATTAAAAAGCAGAATGAAGTAAAAACGCCTACTTCAGCATGATAATAAATGGTCTTTTAAACTAAGTTTTCCTCAATTGGTAATTCTAAAGTAGGTTTGCATCCCGAACTTCGCAAAATATGTATACGATCACTTATCAATTTGAGCAAAAAGGCTGCTCACCTATTACCCTTGAAAATATTGAAGAAGGGCAATCTTTATTAGAAGTAGCACTTAAACATGACATAGACCTGCATCATAACTGCGGCGGTGTATGTGCTTGCAGTACTTGCCATTTATATGTGGAGAAGGGGGATTTATTGTTGGACGAATTATCCGATAAGGAGGAAGATTTCATTGATCGGGCTGTCAATCCACGTATTAACTCTAGATTAGGTTGTCAGTGTATTTTAAAAGCTGGGGATGGTGTTATTGTTGTTACACTACCCGACCAAACACAGTTTTTAGGAGAGTAAAGCGATTGCGCAACCGCTTCAACTGACTCATTGAATGTATCGTTCATTTAGTGCCGATAAAATGAAACATTATTTTTTATCGGCAAATTTTTAAAATCATCATAGCTACAAATAAACTTTTTATGACCTTCGAACCACCAATTCACTGGAATGATTATGAAGATATCGCCATGAAACTTTACGAACGTTTTGGCGATGATTTCAGTGAGAGTAAGATATATCGCATCCGCTTTACCGATTTACATAAATGGGTAATGGAAATCCCCAAATTTTCGGGAACTCCTGAGCAAAGTACCGAAGGGCATCTTGAAATGATTCAAAGTAGCTGGGTTTATGAGTGGAGAGATAATCAAAAATAAGCTGCAGTAAATGCCAGGTTACTATATTTTGTATTGGCCTTTTGCCCTATTGCTAATCAATTTTATCTTTTTCTAATGAATGTACTGGAACTATTTAAACGGATAAAAACTTTTGTTTTTGATGTTGATGGGGTATTGGCTACGGCGAGTATGGTTATTTTACCCGGTGGCGATATGGCCAGAAATATGAATAGTAAAGATGGATATGCTCTTCAGCTTGCAATAAAAAAGGGGTATCGGGTAGTTATCATATCAGGGGGTACATCTGAACCGGTTCGTCAAAGGCTGGAAAGACTTGGCATAAAAGATGTGTTTTTAGGGGTTCATCATAAGAAACAAAAACTGCAGGAATATATGCAGGAAAATGATTTGAAATTAGAAGAAACCCTGTTTATGGGGGATGATATTCCCGATTTTTTGGTAATGAATCTGGTTGGGCTCCCTTGTTGTCCTTCCGATGGAGTACCGGAGATAAAAAAAATATCCAAATATATTTCCCCTGTCAAGGGAGGAGAGGGATGTGGTAGAGATGTGATAGAAAAAGTACTAAAATTGAATGGACATTGGGATCTAGATACTACTGTAGCTTCCAAATAACCCTTTACTGAAAACCTGGTTGGGTTTACTTGCCGTTTACCCTAGGCCTCTCTATTTTCGATTACAAAGCTTACTTTAGCATATGATTTGGCTGCAGGAACCTTCCAAAAAGTACTGACAAAAAAGTAGTAAAGATGCCTTTTGGTAAAATAGATATACCTGTATACGAAAAACTATAAATTTTCTCATGAAATTAACGTTAGCTTTTTTTCGATTGATACGTTGGCCGAATCTTTTTTTTATTGCCCTTACCCAATTCCTTTTTTATTATTGCATTATCATCCCTTCCTTACCTGGAAATTATTTTTTACAACAGCATGCTTTAACACCCTCTCTTTTTTACCTGTTAGTGACCGCTTCTTTGTTGATAGCGGCGGCAGGGTATATTATCAATGATTATTTTGATATAAATATTGACCAAATAAACAAGCCGGCTAAGATGGTGGTGCAGAAAATTATCAGTCGTCACTGGGCTATTTTCTTTCATTTGATGATTACGGTAGCAGGACTAGTTGTAAGCGGATATGTAGCTATTAAAACCAGTTCAACAATATTTTTCGCAAATACCTTTTGCTCCTTGCTGTTATGGGTATATTCTACTCGTTTCAAGAAGAAATTATTATCCGGAAATATAATCATTGCTGGGTTAACCGCATGGACAGTGCTAGTTTTGTATTTTGCTACGAATACGATGCTGTTTTTTTTACCTGAAATTTCTTCGGGTTTTGCAGCCGGCATTACAAGGATATATAAATTCGCTGTATTGTACGCAGGATTTGCCTTTATTATTTCTTTAATTAGGGAGGTCGTAAAGGATATAGAGGATATGACAGGGGATGCACGGTACAATTGCCAAACCATGCCTATCGTATGGGGGCTGCCAACTACGAAAGTTTTTGTAGGTGTATGGCTGGTGGTATTGATTGGGGCATTGGTAATACTTCAGTTATATGTATTGCAAATTGGCTGGTGGATGGGTGCATTGTATACCTTAGTACTAGTTATTTCACCTCTACTATGGATTTTAAAAATATTTTACCAGGCACAGAACACTGCTGATTTTCACTATATCAGCAATTTAATTAAACTAGTGATGTTAACCGGTATTTGTTCAATTTTGTTAATCAAATAAATCAATCAGTAGCAGCCAGGTAATCTTCTGAACTGAGTACATTTCAATCAAATTAATGATGAATCTCCCAAACAATCATTCTGCGGTTATGTCCGGGGGGATAATTTTAGCATCACAGTCGCCTAGACGAAAACAGTTGTTGGAATGGGCCGAAGTGCCTTTTACTGTTGTGATTCAGCCTACGGATGAGTCCTATCCCTTGGGATTGTCTTTCGAAGAAACTGCCATTCATATTGCTCGGAATAAGGCATTGGCTGTGCAAAGGGACCATCAATTTACTATTCCTGTTTTGGCTGCTGATACCATTGTTGTATTGGAAGATAGGGTAATCGGTAAACCTGTTGACCGCGAAGATGCCATAGCTATTTTATCTGCACTTTCTGGGAAAATCCACCGGGTTATTACCGGTGTAGTAATAGTATTTAATGAAAAGGAGGTGGCATTTGCAGATTCCACTGAAGTAACTTTTCATGGGCTAACAAAAGACCAAATCATTTTTTATGTAGATAAATACGAGCCTTATGACAAGGCTGGAGCCTATGCCATTCAGGAATGGATTGGGGTAGTAGGTATTCAATCGGTATCAGGCGAT
>CANJAW010000222.1:0-5079 GCA_947472215.1 Chitinophagaceae bacterium | reverse complement strand
TGCATGAGGGTGATTATGTGTTGATTCAATTTGGACATAACGATGAAGCCAAAGAATTGAAGTACAAAGATCGGTATACTCCTGTGGCAGATTATAAAGTCAATCTTATCCGATTTATTGAAGAATCTACTGCTAAAAAAGCTATTCCGATTTTAATAACTCCCGTTACTAGATTAAAATTTGACCAGGATGGAAAAATGCAAGAAACCCATAAAGAATATTCAGCAGCCGTATGGGAAGTAAGTAAGTTGTACCATACGCCTGTAATTGATCTAGATTCAAAGAGCCGTAATTTATTGCAGCAAATTGGTTCTGCTAATGCCAACTTGCTTTTTATGCAATTGGATACATTGCAACATCCTAATTACCCCAACGGACAAAAAGATAATACACATTTTAACGAGTTGGGTGCAAGACGAATGGCCGAGCTGGTGTTGGCAGAAATCAGGGCTTTGCATTTGGAATTGATTGACCGTATTAAAAAAAGATAAATCCTATCTTCCATTACAAAACTTATTTAAAAACGTAACCCCAATCGGCATGAAGTATAATTTAAAATTTCCCGTTTCTTTTTTTTATTCAAATTCATGCTTATTCTTTTTACTAATCATTCTGTTTACACAGAAAGCTATTGCGCAGCAACCTGCCATTTTTCAAAAATACACGAAAGTTGACCCACAAGCTTTTGCTGATAATAGCGGCCATTGGTATATGGGTGTTGAGGTAAACAGTTTAATTAATCCCCAGCCAGGCAGACCGAGATACCAGCCAACAGAAATAATTAATATTGCTGACAATATTTTGCTCTTTCAAAAAGACAATGGAGGTTGGGAGAAAAATTACGATGTATTTGCAATTTTAACGGATGCACAAAAAGATACGGTGGCGGCTGCTAAAAGCACTTTGCATACCACTTTTGATAATGGGAGTATTTACACCCAGATAACCGTTTTGGCAAATGTATTCACGGAAACCAAGATTGAAAAATATAAATTGGCTGCAGAAAAAGGATTGGATTTTATCATTGCTTCCCAATATAAAAATGGAGGATGGCCTCAATATTTCCCGCTGGAAGATAATTACAGTCGGTGTATTACCTACAACGATGGGAATTTTACGGGAATCATGGAATTATTAGGAGATATTCGAGAGGGAAAGGCTGCCTATACTTTTATCAACAATCAACAGCGTAAAAAATTAATTGCTGCTTACGACAAAGCCATATGCTGCATATTAAAAACCCAAATTTCTGATGCTGGTAAACCTACTGCCTGGTGTCAGCAATATGATGAGCTGACTTTGTTACCTGCCTGGGCACGTAAATTTGAACCAGCCAGTATCTGCAACAAAGAAAGCGCAGACCTGGTTATTTTCCTAATGGCCATCAACAATCCATCGAAGGAAATAATTGGCGCTATTAATAATGCAGTTACCTGGTTTGAAGCATCTAAAATTTATAATACACGGGTTACAACTATTTCTGCTGAGCGTATGGTAACTCCTTTTCGAGTTTCGTTGTCAGACAGGATAGTCGTTACCGATAGTGCGGCATCTCCTATTTGGACTCGGTTTTACGAGCTGGTAACGCATCGGCCATTATTTTGCAATCGGGATAGCAAACTGGTATACTCACTTGCGGAAGTATTAAGAGAAAGGCGCGATGGGTATGCATGGTATACCTATTCACCGCAGCTAGTGCTGGATAAATATCCAGCCTGGAAAAAGAAGTGGCTATAATAATTTAGGGAGGTTGTTAACCGGAGCTAAAATACAAATCAGTAGTATGAAAGTATTCAAAATAATAAAGAATGATTATCCGGCATTCATCTTTTTGGACTATAAAAGAGGCGTTGTGTTTTTTATAAGTCTGCTGTTATTTACAGTCAATTGTGCTTCACAGTCAATAGCCGGTATAACAGGAAAGCCTGACACCTCCTATAGTACGTATAGTGCTTATACAGGCACTTTAAAAACTCATCCCAATATTCAAATCGTTTCCCCATTCAAGCGTTCATCAGTTTCTGAAAAAAGGAATATCACCTATAGTAATATTGGTCAGCGCAAATTAAAACTCGATATTTTTTGTCCAGTAATAAAAAGTAAAATTCCTGCAATTGCCGTCATTATCATTCATGGAGGTGGCTGGCGATCGGGTAATCGTGCCCAGCATTACCCATTGGCTCAGCAACTAGCCGATCTTGGCTATGTTTGCTTTACACCAGAGTACAGATTGTCTACAGAAGCGCTTTTCCCTGCCGGCATTTTTGATATTAAAGCGGCTATCCGTTGGGTTAGGAAAAATGCAGAAGTATATAATATCAATCCCGCTTGTATTGTTGCCATGGGTTTTTCTGCCGGTGGCGAAATGGCTGCATTTATGGGTACTACAGGCAATATGCCTTTATTTGAAGGAACGAATGGTAATGGAGAAATAGTGTCAGCTGTGAATGCAGTAGTGGATATTGATGGTACGTTGTCGTTTGTGCATCCGGATGGGCATGAAGGGGATGATAGTAAAAGAATATCAGCTGCAACCAACTGGTTTGGCTATTCTAAAAAGGATAATTTGAAATTATGGGAAGCAGCCTCTCCACTTAGCTATGTGAATAGTTCAACTCCCCCCACCTTATTTCTAAATAGTTCTGTACCCTGGATGCATGCAGGCAGAGAGGATTATATAAAGGTATTAACTGACCATACTATTTATTCCGAAGTCCATACATTTGAGGGTGCTCCTCATTCTTTCTGTCTTTTTGAACCTTGGTTCAATCCAACAGTAAATTACATCAATGTTTTTTTAAGAAAAATATTTGCATTGCAATGAATCGACGAGTCATTATCTAATAGTGACTTTCAACTAGCAATGCCTATTCAAAATCAAATCATACCCGGGTGCCATTTACCAACCTAGCTATTTGTAGTGGATTAGATTCTTTTAGTGCATCAGGTAATAAATGTTCGGGGAAATCCTGAAAGCAAAAGGGCCGGGTAAATCGATAGATAGCCTGTGTTCCTACAGAGGTGCTTCTAGAGTCAGTAGTAGCCGGGTAGGGGCCACCATGCACCATAGCATTGCCCACTTCCACTCCAGTAGGAAATCCATTAATACACAGTCTGCCAGCTTTTGATTGAAGTAAATCAATGAGTGAACCTGCATTTGTAAGTTCTTCCTCCGTACCATGTACGGTAGCGGTTAACTGACCTTGTAAATGTTGGCAGCAGTCCATCAGTTCCTTCATATCTGTAGCAAGGATTGCGACGGATGAAGGGCCGAAAACTTCTTCTGTTAATGATGGGTTACTTATCAGCATTTGAGCAGTTATTTGTAATAAATGCGGTTGGGCTGTATTGGAGTCAAATTCAGTTAAGCCAATTGCGCCTTCAGTATTTCGTTGGTGGGCAATACCTTGGCAATAAGCATTTGTTATACCATTGGTAAGTAATGCTACACTTGGTTTTGCAGCAAGTGCGGCTGTTAGTAATTGAATAAAATTTGTAGAAGCTGCATCCTTTAATAATAAAAAGATACCTGGGTTGGTACAAAACTGTCCGCCACCCAAAACGATAGAGCCAGCAAATGCTTCGGCTAAAGCACCTGCTTTTTGAGCAAGAATTTCCGGTAAAAAAACAACGGGGTTAACGCTGCTCATTTCTGCATATACAGGAATGGGAGCTTCGCGTTTTACTGCTGCATCATATAAGGCCTTACCCCCCTTCAGTGAACCTGTAAAGCCTACTGCCTTTATGGCTGGATGGGTAACTAGCGCATGACCCACTTGGTGACTGATACCATGCACCATAGAAAATATTCCTTCTGGCATATTGCAAAGTTGGGCAGCGCGGATAATGGCGCCTCCTACCAATTCGCAGGTAGCTGGATGAGCAGGATGTGCTTTAAAAACTACCGTACAGCCTGCTGCCAGTGCAGAAACTGTATCGCCTCCCGCAACAGAAAATGCTAGCGGAAAATTACTAGCTCCAAAAACAGCAACTGGTCCAAGGGCAATTTGCATTTGTCGGATATCCGCTCGGGGTAATGGTTTTCGCTCAGGAAGGGCATTGTCAATGATGGCATTTACCCAGGATCCTTCGATGAGCTGAGCGGCAAAAAGACGAAGCTGTCCGGTGGTTCTTCCTCTTTCACCAGTAATTCTTGCTATAGGCAAACCTGTTTCTTTGCTGGCAGTTTCAATTAAATCCATTTCCAGCGCCTCTATTTCCATTGCAATACATTCCAGAAATGCTGCTTTTTCTTTGCCTGTTTTGTTTTTATAGCTATCAAAGGCAGCAGCTGCTTTTTCAATGGCTAAGGAAATCTCTGCAGCCGTGGCTTCGTAAAA
The DNA here is from genome assembly GCA_947472215.1 of Chitinophagaceae bacterium. GTDB lineage: Bacteria > Bacteroidota > Bacteroidia > Chitinophagales > Chitinophagaceae > Ferruginibacter. The sequence continues at coordinate 739 of CANJAW010000222.1, read as the reverse complement.
AGTCGCCGGTAGTTGGGTATTGGCTGCAACGTCATAAGCATTAAAACTGTTGGTACCCATTGCAGAAAGGGTATTACCAATAATGTTTTTTCCGTGAATAGTCATTAGGCTACTGTGTTTTTAAGGGTTCCAATATATTGAATGGTAATGGTAATGGTATCACCGCTTTGCAAGGTAAAACTATTTGGTGGTACAATCCCAGTGCCAGTCATTAAAAAGCATCCGCTGGGAAATGAGCATTCTTTGTACAAATAGCTGACCAATTCGGTGTGTTGTCTTTTCATTTGACTGATAGCGATCTTGTCTGCGTACATCACCGTAGTTCCTCTTTCAATGCTAATCTCAATGGTTGTTTCCGGATCGATGGCATTTTTAGGTACGTAAATGCAAGGGCCTAAAGCAGCACATCCATCGTACATTTTGGCTTGTGGTAAATATAAAGGGTTTTCTCCTTCAATGCTTCTCGAACTCATGTCGTTGCCAATGGTGTAACCCACAATATTACCCGCAGAGGTAATGAATAAAGTAAGTTCGGGCTCTGGTACATCCCAGGTAGAATCTTTCCTAATTCTTACCAATCCATTTTGACCTACGGTTCTTTGTGCCGTTGCTTTAAAAAATATTTCTGGCCTTGGGGCATCGTACACTTTGTCATAAAAAGTACCACCTCCTGCATCTTTGGATTCTTCCACTCTTGCATGACGGCTTCTCAAATAAGTAACTCCCGCAGCCCAAATTT
>CANJAW010000221.1:0-5092 GCA_947472215.1 Chitinophagaceae bacterium | reverse complement strand
GTAGAAGCGGTAAAAGAAAGCGGTTGTATGTATATGATGATGGAAACGGTAGTGTATAGCCGTGAGTTTCTTTTTGTAAAGGAAATGTACGAGCGAGGAGAAATGGGTAGACTCCAATTTTTGCGCGCTTCCCACCAGCAAGAAATGGCTGGCTGGCCAGGTTACTGGGAAGGGTTGCCTCCGATGCATTATGCCACCCATTGTGTGGGTCCGGTAGTAGCACTTGCCGGCAAAGATGCAGGCGCAGTTTCCTGCGTAGGTTCCGGCAGAATCGATGAGCACTTGATACCAAAATATGGATCTCCCTTTGCGATAGAAAGTTGTCATATCCAGTTTCGCGATTCGGACCTGGCTGCAGAAGTAACGCGTTCTTTATTCAATACAGCGCGACAGTATCGCGAAAGCTTTGATGTATACGGCTCTAAAAAAAGTTTTGAATGGACACTGGTGGAGCATGAGCAATCGGTAGTACATACTGGTGAAATTCCTGAGCGCGTAAGCATCCCGGATTATGCACACTTATTACCGGAGTCTATCCAATCTTTTACCACAGGCGGTGTGTATGATGGAGATGACAACCAGCATTTATCTTTCATACAAGGATCAGGACATGGCGGCTCACATCCGCATTTGGTGCATGAATTTTTAAGCGCTCTTGCAGAAAAAAGACAGCCTTTTCCCAATGCGAAACAATCTGCCAATATTACTTGTGTAGGAATTTTAGCTCACCAGTCGGCGCTCAATGGAGGGACTAGGATGGAGATGCCGGAGTTTACGTTTTCAGCTTGATGGTCAATTGTGAATGGTGAATGGTGAATTGTCGCCGTTGTTGGTCTTTTGACCAACAACCGAAGTTCGCAGTAAACTTACCGGTTGCTAAAATTATACTATTTCAACACTTCCCATGTTGGTCAAAAGACCAATATGGGCTTAAATGGTGAATGGGCAATTGTGAATGGTCAATGGTGAAAGTTCGGCCATCTTGCTGTTTCTAAACTATTAAGCTAATTCATCCAGCACACTATCAGTTTTCAGTTATCCATTATCCACTTTTAAATTTATAGCCTTCGCCTCCACAGCCGGCGGGCTGCGTAACTGCAACGCCGCTGCTTTTGCTTCTTTTTAATCCCGATTGTTTCGGGATAAAATTCCGCCGGCGGCGGAACCGAAACAAAAGAGGCGGCTTATGCAGTTACTGGTTTAAATTCGAACAAGGGGACAAGGACCCAAATTGATTTTTTGACGCCTGATGCCGTTGTTGGTCAAAAAGACCAACATGGGCTTAAATTGTGAATGGCCAATGGTGAATGGTGAATGGTCAATGGTGAAAGTTCGACCATCTTGCTGTTTCTATACTTTTATGATAATTCATCCAGCACCATTTCAGTTATCAGTTTTCAATTATCCATTCACCCCTTTCATCCAGCACACTATCAATTATCAGTTTTCAATTATCCATTTCACAATTGACCATTCACCATTCACCCCTTTCATCCAGCACCATTTCAGTTATCAGTTTTCAATTATCATTTCTCTTTTTTTGGGTAATCAAAAAACAGAAATTCTTTTTTTGCTTTTTTAAAGTCGGACCATTTTTTTGTGTGGACCTTAATTGCATAAATGCCACAGGTGGGCATATCATCCACTTGTACTTGTTCAGAAAGGGTATTTACAAAATAGGTGATTCCGGGGTTATGTGAAAAAATGGCTACGGTATCGAGCTGGTCATCGAGTTGTTCTACCACCGCATAAAAATCGTCTTCTCCTGCATGGTATAGGGCGGATATGAATTCAATGGAATCGGCGGGTTGGTGATATTGTTCACAAAAAAGTTCAGCTGTTTTTTTTGCTCTCTTGGCAGGACTCGCTACAAAAGCATCAATCTTTATTTTTTTGTCGATTAATCTTTTAGCCATCATAGGGGCATCTTTTTTCCCCCGTTCATTCAGCGACCGTTCAAAGTCGCTGAGCGTGCCTATTTCCCAACTGCTTTTTGCATGTCGCACCACTAGCAAAATTTTGCTATCAACTGTATCGAGGGAGATATTGTTTTTATCAGGCATAATGTCAATGGTCAATTGTCAATGGTGAATGGGCAATCTTGAAAATTGGATTTCCGACAAATATTTTTCTAACAAGGCTAATAATCCTTTGTCTTCTTACTTCTAATATCCTCTTACATTTTTACCTTCCATATAATTCATGAAGGCTTTATTGCAAACTCGATTTCCGCCAGGGGTGGGGTAGTTGCCGGTAAAATACCAGTCGCCCGTGTTGGTAGGACATGCGAGATGCAATGTCTCAATGGTTTGATAAATCACACTTACGGGAATGGTAATTTCTTTTGGTGTGATAAGTTGTGCAATTTTATCCGACACCTGTTCTACTGTAAACGGTTTGTACAATTTCCGCACCACATTTTCAGAATGAAGTTGGCCTTGTTTTTCCAATTCCTTACAGCGTAAGAGGAGTTCACCCAATAAACTTTCTTGTTTGGTTTCGTAGATTAGATCGATGGCGGCCCTAAAGGCAATAAAATCACCCATTTTGCTCATGTCAATTCCATAGCAATCGGGGTAGCGTATTTGCGGAGCGGAGGACACTACGATGATTCTTTTTGGTTCCAGTCTGGCCAGCATACGGATGATACTTTGTTTTAGGGTGGTACCTCTAACAATTGAATCATCGATGACTACTAGGGTGTCAATATCTTTTCGGACGGTACCATACGTGATATCGTACACGTGCTGTACCATTTCATTTCTACTACTATCTTCTGTAATGAAGGTGCGTAGCTTTACATCTTTGATGGCAATTTTTTCGAATCTGATTTTTCGGCTCACCATTTCCGTGAGTTTGGCTTCGTCAAAATCATTTCCCCAGCTTAAAATCCTTTCTACTTTTATTTTTTTGAGGTAGTCATCGGCGCCTTTTACGAGGCCATAAAAGGCAGTTTCGGCAGTATTGGGGATAAAGGAGAAGATAGTGTTTCTCAGGTCGTAGTCCACCGCTTTTAGTACTGGCTCACTTAGATATCGGCCCAGCGCTTTTCTTTCCTTATAAATTTTTTCATCACTGCCGCGGCTAAAGTAAATCCGTTCAAAGCTGCAGGCTTTTCTTTCCTTTGCTTCCACTACCTGTTCGATATGGTAGTTGCCATCAGCGTCTACCAGTAAGGCACAGCCGGGCATCAGTTCCTTCACTTCATTTTCTCCCACATTGAAGGCAGTTCTAATGGCTGCTCTTTCACTGGCTGCAACAATTACATCGTCATTTACATAATAATAAGATGGACGGATACCATGAGCATCCCGCACTACAAAGGCGCTACCATTGCCTACCAGTCCGCAGAAATTAAACCCGCCGTCGAAAAGAGGCACTGCTTTTTGCAATACCTTGGCTAGATCAAGGTTACCGGGAAAAGCCTCATCGGCTTTTACCAGAAAATGGTGCACCACTTCCATCATGGCAGCCAAGTCGCTTTGCTTTTGAAATACGCCTGGATCCATTCCTATAAGGCTGAATAATTCTTCGGTATTGACTAAATTGAAATTGCCTGCCAGCGCCAGATTTCTGGAGGGAATGGTATCTCTTTTAATAAAGGGGTGGCAAAACTCTACATTATTTTTACCCTGGGTGCCATAGCGTAGGTGACCTAATAATAGTTCGCCAAGATAGTTGATATGCCCTTTCATTAGGCCGGGGTGATTTTTAATATCCGGCTGGTATTTTTCTATTTCTTCTATTTCTTGGCCGATACGCAAAAAAAGGTCGGCAATGGGTTGGTTGGCACTGCTTCTAAGGCGGTGTAAAAAGGGGTAGCCGGGCTCCACATTTAGTTTTACGGTAGCAACACCTGCGCCATCTTGGCCACGGTTATGCTGTTTTTCCATCAGTAGGTACAGCTTGTTAAGGCCATACATGACCGATCCATATTGTTGCTGGTAATAGCTGAAAGGTTTGCGAAGGCGAATGAAAGCGAGCCCGCATTCGTGTTTAATTTCGTCGCTCATGGAGTAAAATAAGTATCAAAGTTAAAGGATTGTAAACTAAAAATCCCGGCTAGAGGCCGGGATTAAGTATTTAATTTTTTTTCATTAGAGTCCGCTGATACAAAGACCCACTTGGTAAGGGCGAATAGCAGGTCCTGCTTCATCTTTTAGTAGGGAGTTGATGGCATAGGATCCAAATAGGGAAAAGTTGCCTAGGCCAACCCTTGCCGTAGCAGCCAGTCGGGTACCATTAAAAAATGTTTTTTTATTGATTTTTTCTGTATAGAAATCTATGGCGGTATTGCTTTTGTTTTCAAGGGTTTTTCCCTTGGTATGTGCATTAATCATGGTACCTACTTTGAGGCCTAGTGCAAATTTCCAGCTTTTCTTTTCGTTGACAGGGTCAACCGTGTAGCGGATTTCTATGGGAGCCTCTGCAAAGGTGGTGGCCAATTTGTATTTTTTGAAATGGTTGGCAGAGTCAACATTAGAGAAGGGCAATAGGGTAGCCGTTGATTTTAGATTAACATTGGTGCTTTTAAAAAAAATGCTGCTATGGCTTACCCCTAGTCCAAAGGCTACACTCCATCGGGCATCAGTTTTAAATGGCTTGTTGAGCATAAAGGCCACATTAAGACCACGGGAAAAGCCGCCCATTCGGTTACTGATACTATCTGGGGCTCCACCCCATCCATCTTTACTGACAGATATCATAAAATGATCACCGGCGCCCGACACGGTAACTTTACTCCAGTCTTTTTTTGTTTGACCAAAGGCAGTGCTGATTAGTGAAACTGCTAGTACTAGGAACAATGTTTGCTTCATATATAATCTTGAAGGTGCAAAATAACGGCAAATAATTTAATGAAGCGTTAAATTGATGGTCTTTGAGTATATTTGCATCCTTATTCTTCAAAATAACTGAAGAAAGGGCCTATAGCTCAGTTGGTTAGAGCACCTGACTCATAATCAGGTGGTCCCTGGTTCGAGCCCAGGTGGGCCCACTTAAATAGCAACCACTTATGATTCGTTTCATAGGTGGTTTTTTCTTTTGGGCCAAGTTTGGGCCAGGTTTTGTGTTTATAGAGGGAAAACAGGGG
>CANJAW010000220.1:0-5125 GCA_947472215.1 Chitinophagaceae bacterium | reverse complement strand
TGGACCTTTAAGTGCCGGTGCCACCTCGCTGATGTTTGAAGGTATCCCCACCTGGCCCGATGCCAGCCGTTTTTGGGATATTGTAGAAAAACATAAAGTGAACTGCATCTATACCGCACCTACGGCTATACGCAGTTTAATGACTTTCGGCACAGATCCCATCAAGGGGAAAGATTTGTCCTCCCTAAAGGTATTAGGAACCGTAGGGGAACCCATCAATGAAGAAGCTTGGCATTGGTACGATGAAAATATTGGAAAGAAAAAATGCCCCATCATTGATACTTGGTGGCAAACGGAAACAGGGGGTTGTTTAATCAGCAACCTGGCGGGTATCACCCCATCAAAAGCTAGTTGGGCCACTTTGCCATTGCCCGGTATTCAACCCTTACTGGTAGACGAGAATGGCAATGAAGTAACCCAAAAAGATGAAGCAGGCTTGTTGAAAGGCAACCTTTGCATTAAAGCCCCTTGGCCAGGAATTTTAAGAACAACCTACGGCGACCATGAACGCTGTCGCACCAATTATTTTGCCACTTACCCCAATTTATATTTTACCGGTGATGGTGCATTAAAAGATGACAATGGATTTTATCGAATTACTGGCAGGGTGGATGATGTGCTCAATATCAGTGGCCACCGTATTGGTACCGCTGAAGTAGAGAATGCCATCAACATGCATGCCGGTGTTGTAGAAAGTGCAGTGGTTGGGTACACCCATGATATCAAAGGACAAGGAATTTATGCATTTGTGATTTACAATGGACATCACGGAGACGAAACACTTCGTCGCCAGGACATTAGTCTTACCGTTTCAAAAATCATTGGGCCAATTGCTAAGCCAGATAAAATTCAGTTTGTATCCGGACTTCCTAAAACAAGAAGCGGAAAAATCATGCGAAGAATATTGAGAAAAATCGCTGAGGGCGAAATGGAAAACCTTGGAGATACTTCTACACTCCTTGATCCTTCAGTGGTAGATGAAATTAAATTAGGGAAAATCTAACCCTGACAAAGGGCATCTAAAAAACGGAAGGCCGTATACAACTTGTCGGAATGATGATTAACGGCTGAATTGGTCGACTTGAATCCATTTGAAAAAAACTCATATTGGATTAGGGAAGCTTTTTTATTTTTTTGGTCTATTAACTTACAATAAATGCACCCCAAAGACATTTCAATACTGGATTACACCTACGAATTGCCGGAGGAAAAAATTGCCATTTTCCCAATGCCCGAAAGACAGGATGCTAAACTTTTAATTTATAAAGAGGGAGCCCTTCAGGAAGATCAGTATAAAAACATTGCACACTATTTACCAGCAAATAGTTTGCTGGTTTTTAATGATACCCGTGTGATACAGGCAAGGATACTTTTTCAAAAAGCTACCGGAGGGGTAATAGAAATTTTTTGCCTAGAGCCCCATGAAACCATCAATGAATACAGTATCCTAATGGCCCAAAAAGAAAGGATCAGATGGAAATGCTTAATTGGTGGGGCAAGCAAATGGAAAGAAGGCGACTTGCTTAAAAATTTTACTGTACAAGATGAGCCAGCTGAATTAAGGGCGCAATTGATTGAAAAAACAATAGACGCTTATGTGGTAGAGCTTTCTTGGAAACCCGCCCACCTCAGTTTTGCAGAAATCATTGAGCAGGCTGGAGACACTCCCTTGCCCCCTTATATCAAAAGAAAAGCTAGCCTAGTAGATAAAGAAAGATACCAAACCATTTATGCCAAGCAGGATGGCTCTGTAGCTGCCCCCACTGCCGGCCTGCACTTTACCCCTTCCATTTTTTCAACACTCGCTGCTAAAAATAGTAAGACCGCATACGTTACCCTACATGTGGGAGCAGGAACATTTAAACCGGTAAAAGCAGCCTTGCTACAAGATCATCCGATGCATGCGGAATGGCTGGATGTTTCACCGCAAACCATCCAGCAGCTAATAGATAATATTGACAATAGCATCATCGCTGTTGGAACTACCGCGCTACGAACACTGGAAAGTTTATATTGGATGGGTGTAAAAGCTGCCCTTCAACCCGAAATAAAGCTGGCAGAACTGATGATTCAACAATGGGATGTGTATGAGGATGATTTATCCAATTGCCAGCTAAACCCATCAGTAGCATTCGAAGCTTTACTAAATTGGATGAAAATAAACCATTGTGAAAGACTAATTGTACAAACCCAAATATTGATAGCCCCAGGTTACCAATACCGAGTAGTTAAAGCAATCGTAACTAACTTTCACCAACCTCAATCCACTTTACTGTTGCTGGTAGCCGCAGCCATTGGTGAGGACTGGAAAAAACTATACCAATTTGCTTTGAAAAACAATTACCGCTTTCTAAGTTATGGGGATGGCAGTCTGCTTTTTTTAAATAATTCAAAGAGATGACATCTTTTTAAAAAGATGTCATCTCTTCTGTACTATTGCTGAATCGTTACTGGCGTACCTACTGGTATGTAACTATACAAATCTTTCATTTCAGAATATTTCGCCGATACGCAACCATCTGTCCAGTTATAAAAATTATCTACCGTCCATTCCTCTTCAGGCCGGGTAGCATGTATGGCAATTCCATTTCCGATAGAGGCATTTTTAGGTAAAAGCCCTGTTCTTTTTCGCTCCTCAAAAAGCTGTATGCTTTCACCAGTAGGATAATCTAGCAATAACTCATACGACCATTTCGGATGAATTTTTTTTTGGATGACGGTAAAATGACCCTCTGGCGTTTTCTTATCTCCCGATTGCATTTTATCAGCTAAGCCACTTCTTCCAAATACAACAGGATAGGTAGCATACCAGCCAGCTGCATCATATACTTTTAATTCGTACTCACTTTTGTCGATAATAATGAAATATCGATTGGGTGAATGATACCCTTTTTTATTATTTTCTAGTTTTTGAATATTGCGTGACCTATGAGGCGGCGCCTTCTTTGGAATGGTTACTGGATTAAAGGCCATAAGTATAACCATACTAGACAAAAAATATAAACGGCGATAAAATTTCATAGCTGGAATGCTTTTGTAAAAAAAACAAAACGCCAAATTGTATAAAAAATTATGTAGCATTTGTTAAAATACCAAAGCAATTAAGATGGGAAGCACCTTATGATAAAAGCTATTCGAAAAGTTCGCAGAAAATAAATACCCCGTAAAAAGTATACTGTAATTAGGTGCCGGAACGGAATGGTATTTTCGAAATAAAATACCAGGGAGTAAATTCCCTAAAGGCTTTCATTCAACTACAATTAGTAGCAAGTATCCCTGATTTTTGGCATTTTAAGTTCAGAAGGCAAATTGTTAGATGAAAGCACTAAAAACACAGTTGAGATAACTCAATCAATAAAATGGCTGATTTCTTTAAGAAATTCGATGCTAGTTTTTAGATTAAACGAAAAATAATAATAAAAAGTTGCCTCCATTACTAAATATTATTACACTTAATAAAACAAATGCTCCGATTAAACGGGAGCTTGCTTATTTTTACCTAATTAAAATTATAGCCATGAATGAAAAATTTATATCTAGGATAGCCGATGAAGTAGCCGCCATTGAAAAGGCAGGCCTATTCAAAAAAGAGAGAGTTATTACTAGCCAGCAGGGAGCTGAAATCATTGTGGGCGGCAAGAATGTGCTAAACTTTTGTGCTAATAACTACCTGGGGCTTTCTTCTCATCCGAAAGTAATTGCTGCTGCTAAAAAATACATTGATATCCGTGGCTATGGAATGAGTAGCGTACGGTTCATTTGCGGTACGCAAGATATCCATAAGGAACTAGAACAAAAATTGTCGGCTTTTTTAGGTACGGAAGACACCATTTTATATGCAGCAGCATTTGACGCCAATGGAGGTTTATTTGAACCCCTATTTGGTGAAGAAGATGCCATCATTAGCGATGCACTCAATCATGCGAGCATTATTGATGGTGTAAGACTTTGCAAGGCGCAGCGATATCGATACGAGCACAATAATATGGAAGACCTGGAATCCAAATTAGAAGAGACTGCTCATTTGCGCAGCCGCATTATCGTTACAGATGGCTCATTTAGCATGGATGGTACCATTGCACAATTAGATAAAATTTGTGATTTAGCAGACCAGTACGATGCCATTGTAATGATTGATGAATGTCACTCTTCTGGCTTTTTAGGTAAAACTGGAAGGGGAGCACATGAACACCGAGGGGTATTGGGAAGAATTGATATTATCACGGGTACATTGGGCAAAGCATTGGGTGGAGCTAGTGGTGGATTTACCAGCGGCAACCATGCTATTATTGAACTGCTTCGCCAAAGAAGTCGACCCTATTTATTCAGTAACACCTTGGCTCCATCGATTGTGGGTACTTCCATTGCAGTATTGGATATGCTTAGCCAAACGACCGAGTTAAGGGATAAATTGGCATCCAATACCCTTTACTTTAGAACCAAAATGACCGAAGCCGGTTTTGACATTAAACCCGGCGAACATCCTATTGTTCCCATCATGTTGTATGATGCAGCAATAGCGCAAGATTTTGCAGCAAAATTATTGGAGGAAGGGATTTATGTAATCGGATTCTTTTTTCCAGTGGTAGCCAAAGGGCAGGCAAGAATTCGCGTACAATTAAGCGCTGCGCATGAACCCGATCAACTTGACAAGGCAATTCTTGCATTTACAAAAGTGGGAAAAGAATTGGGCGTATTAAACAATAATAGTTGATTTAAATAAACGAAGCGCATGTCAGATCAATTACAAAATTTTATTGCAAAAAGTACCATCAAAGCTGCCGATCTAGACCATCGCAGAAAGATCAATTTTAATATTGGCAAATACAATGAAAAAGTGCCCGAGGGAAAAGAACAGTTTGCCGATGTGCACTTAGCTAGAGAAAGGGCGAAAAATATAAAATGGCGGGCCATTGAAACGCTCGATCAACAACTGGAAAATTTTGAACTCAATTTTACAAAACGTGGTGGCAAAGTAATATGGGCCGAAAATTCACAACAAGCGATCAAAGAAGTACTTAAAATTTGCAAAGAAAAAAATTGTAAGAAGCTCGTTAAAAGCAAGAGCATGGTTACTGAAGAGGTGCACCTCAATGCTGCACTCGAAAAAAACGGCATTGAAAGT
>CANJAW010000219.1:0-5129 GCA_947472215.1 Chitinophagaceae bacterium | reverse complement strand
GGAGGTGCCGGTCCTTACAAGAAATTTATAGCCCCTGTAAAACTATTAGCCGATCATACCTGGGTAGAAGTGTAAACTTATTCATTCACCTTGCCCATAGCAGCCTGCTTCATTTTATAAGCAGTCTCATGGCCTAGATAAATTTCAATTCTTTTTTCTACCAGATAAATTAAAGGCGTAAGCAAAATGGCCATGGTGAATTTGTACGCATAATTTACCAGACAGATAGCCAGAACCAGCTGCCAGCTCCATCCCTTCCCAATTTTAAAAGCAATAAAAAGTACAATAAAACTATCTACCAACTGAGATACCAAGGTAGAACCGGTGGCCCTAAGCCATACTTTTTTTTCACCGGTGTGCTTTTTTATTTTATGAAATACGGTTACATCCACCAGCTGGCTTACCAAAAATGCAAGTAAGCTTCCCAGTATAATCCACATTCCCTGTCCAAAAACACCATTGAAAGCCTTACTCATATCAGGAATTCCGTCGGCCGAACCGGTACCATACCAAAAATCTGCAGGAGGTACTGCCATGGCAAAATAAAACATAATGAATCCATAGCTAATCAATGCTACTGCTGTATAGGAAATTCTTTTAACTGCTTTAGGTCCATAATACTCGTTCACAATATCAGTCACTACAAACTCTAGCGGCCACAATAAAACTCCACAGGTAAGGTTAAAGGCTAGATTTTTTTGACCAAACAAAGAAAAACTGGAAGGGCTCCACCCCAATAATTTTTCAAGCGAAAAAATCTTTCCTCCTATACATTCTGCTATCAGCGCATTGGCAACAAAAAATGCGGTAAAAAAAATAAATAATTTGGTAGACTTGTCCTTTAAAATAGCATGCATCATTTTATAGTCAATAAATTAAAAAATAATATACTTGAATCAATAAAAATATAAAATTAACCACTAGCAGCCATCGAGCAATTGGTAGCAGTTTTTTAGATAAAAAAAATATTGCGGCAAACAAACAGAAAAATAAATTTAGAAACAGGGCAAATTGACCCAATACTATCAATGTGCCAGCAATAAAGGGTAAAGGTAAAATACCATCATTCATTCCCCCTTTTTTACCATTGAGCTCAATATACCCCATTACAATAAATACTAAAAAACCCAGATTGCAAATAAATGTAATTTTTGAAAAAAATTTCATAGTAACGAAACTGTAGGGTAAACCGAAGGCGATTATCCAATGGTTATTTAATAAATTTTTATTTGATTCTACCAAAAAACTAACTCGTATTCTCTATCCCCCAATGAAACTAGCCATTTCTACCGGTAAGCATCGGAACAAATGAAAATTGTTCAAATGCTTCTTCGCTCGTAGTTCCATCTTCATTTTTTGTGATTCTCAACATACGTTGCTGCTCACCCTCATCCACTGGTATTACCATTTTTCCGCCCACTTTCAACTGTTCAATCAGTTTGGGAGGAATAACGGGTGCGGCTGCCGTAATAATCACCTTATCAAATGGTGCATAGGTAGGTAATCCCTCAAACCCATCCCCATAAAAAAATTTAAGGTTCGGATATGTACCTTTTAAAATAAAGTCTTTTGTTTTATCAAACAAAACTTTGTGGCGCTCAATCGTAAAAATTTTAGCTCCCATTTCAGCCAAAACAGTCGCCTGGTAAATACTACCGGTACCTATTTCCAAAATCTTGTCATATGGTTTTATCTGCAACAACTGTGTTTGGTAAGCAACGGTATAAGGATGAGAAATCGTTTGCCCTTCACTGATTGGAAATGAGCGATTCTCGTAGGCAATCTCATCAAATACACTGTCCAAAAAAAAGTGACGTGGAATATTGCCCATTGCAGCAAGTACATTTTCATCCGTGATACCCTTATCACGTAGGATATCCATTAATTTTTTTCGCAGTCCCTTATGTCGGTAAGTATCTTCGTATTTTCTCATTGTAACGTTCCCTGTACTGATTTAAAAAAACATTTCTCTTAGTTATTGATACAATTGCTCTTACTGAGCGGTCACTGAGCCGATAAAATTATGATTAAGTAACAAACAAGATAAAAATTGTCAGGAGGAAAACCAGGATTGATTCAATTCTCTTGCCTGACTATTTATCTCAAACCCATTTCTTGAATAATCCTAGCAATTTTTTCATTGCACTTATTTTCAGCAGCCGAAAAACCATCTCTAGTGTCAAGGGCTGTATTTACACTGAAATAAAATTTTATTTTAGGTTCCGTTCCACTAGGCCTTGCAGAAATTTTGGTTCCGTCGCTTAATGCAAACTGGAGCACATTACTTTTGGGCAGGTTGATTTTCCAACTTTCGCCGGTCAGCAAATTTTTACCTAGTTGCATTTCATAATCGAGTAATGCTGTAACAGCAGTCCCATCAATAGTTGCAGGAGGGTTATTCCTGTATTCCTGCATCATTTGTGCAATTTCGGCAGCGCCATTCATACCTTTTTTGGTAATGCTAACCAGGTCTTCTTTATACATGCCATACTGCAAGTACAAGTCGATCATTTTCGCATACAAACTTCTACCTTTATTTTTTTCATAGGCCGCCATTTCACATAACAAAGCCACCGCACTAATGGCATCTTTATCCCTTACCTGGTCACCAATCATCAGGCCAAAACTTTCCTCTCCACCAATGATATAATTTTCCTTGCCTTCTTTTTCCTTTATCAATGCGGCAATCCATTTAAAACCTGTCAGGACATTATAACAAGCTATCTTATTTGATTTGGCAATCGTATCAATCATTTCCGTAGTAACAATTGTCTTTATTACCATGTCGTTGGGCATTGATATTCCCTTTGCATTGCGGGCTTCAATCAGGTAATTGAATGCCAACACAGCTGTTTGGTTACCGTTCAGCAGCACCCATTCACCCTCATTATTTTTAACACCAATGGCTACACGATCACTATCAGGATCGGTGCCTAGCAAGATATCAGCATCCAACTGTCTTGCCATGGAAAGGCCAATACTCATCGCCTCTTTTTCTTCTGGATTAGGATAAATTACAGTTGGAAAATTACCATCCGGCACACGCTGCTCATCTACAATATGCACATTGTCAAATCCAAATTTTGCCAACACCTGTGGCACAAGTGTGATGCCTGTTCCATGGATAGGGGTATACACAATTTTTAGATCATGCTGTGCCTTGCAAATTTCTGGATATACGCTTAAACCCGCTACCATATCCAAATAGCACTCATCTATCTCCTTACCAATGAGCGTAATATTAGCTTCTCCACCAGTCCATTTTACATCATCTACTGATGCTATTTTTTCTACCTCTAGGATTACATTTTCATCATGTGGCGATACCATTTGTGCACCATCATCCCAATAGGCTTTATAACCGTTATACTCCTTAGGGTTATGCGATGCTGTACAAACCACCCCACCCTGGCACTGAAAGTGGCGAATGGCAAAACTCAATTCCGGAGTTGGACGTAGTGTTTCAAATAGAAACACCTTAATGCCATTGGCAGCAAAAACGCTAGCGGTAGTTTCTGCAAAAAAACGACTGTTATTACGACAATCATGTGCAACCGCCACTTTTGCATCAGCACCAAAACATTTTTTTAAATAATTGGCATAGCCTTGAGTAGCCATACCAATGGTATACTTATTAATTCGATTGGTACCAACCCCCATAATACCCCTCAATCCTCCAGTTCCAAATTCCAAATTTTTATAAAATGCATCTGCCAAATCATCCGGATGATCCTTTTGCAAACGGAGAATTTCATCTTTTACGGATTGTTCATAATTACCTGAAAGCCAGTGGTCAATTTTTTGTTGAATAAGTTGATCCATTTTAATTTATTTTACTTCTTCAAAAATATTTATTTAGTTTGCTCCAATCAATAACATAAGTAAATTAGGTCGGATTTTTCATTAGTACAAGTTGTAAGATCGAAAAAAAATTATTCAGCAGACCGGGTCCAGTTTTTCCTTTATTTCAAGTGCTTGAGGAAAGAATAGTTGGCTGAAGGATATGATCCAGTCAACAGGACTTGCCAGTAGAATTAAATTGCTGGGGCTTCTTGTACCCATGCACCCACTACTTCTCCATTGTCTACCTCTACCGTGATATGTTCATCAAGGGCGGTAGATATGGATAGTCCTACATAATCTACATCGATTGGAAAGGATTTATGCGTTCGCTCCACCAACACCAGTGTTTGTATTTTTTTTGGAAACGTTTCTAGCAGTGGTTTCAATGCATATAACATAGTTCGGCCACTATTGGCCACATCATCAATGAGCAAGATAGATTTGCCATTGAAATCCATCGCGGGATCCAAACTGACCAACGTTGGTTCCTTTTTATTCAAACTAAGTTCTACCACGGATATTTCACCGCTAAATACTTCTAGCAGGTAGGTGCGGATTTTGTGCGCAATAACTATCCCATTTTCCTTAATACCAAGGAGTATTAGCTGCACAGCGTCACAATTTTGTTCAGCTACCTGCAATGCCATCCGGCGAAGCTTTTTATCTGCTACCTGCCTCGTTAATATGTATTTTTTTTCTGCCATTTCTGTCTGATTAGGAGTATTTACACGAATTTATAGCAAGTATTCAATAATTGCACATAATTCTGAAAATTGAAGTTAGATAATTACCTTAGCTCTATAATATACCCTTATGCAATTTTTACCCCAAATCATTTTTATTGCCTTAGCAAGCCTTGCCATCTGGCTATTTACAAAAAACATGCTTCAGATCCGTCGCAATATTTATTTAGGGAAAGCAGAAGATCTTAGTGACCAGTCCGCCAAACGATGGAGAAACCTCCTTTTGCTGGCACTGGGGCAGAAGAAAATGTTTAAAAATAAGCCCGTAGCAGTAATGCACCTGATTATTTATGTAGGATTTATTATTATTAACATTGAAGTGCTAGAAATCGTGATGGATGGTTTATTAGGCACCCACCGAGTATTCCTTGGTCCGCTCGGTGACGCATACTCCTTTCTCATCAACTTTTTTGAGATCCTAGCCATCGGCGTAATAGGTGTTTGTATTGTTTTTTTAATCAGAAGAAATATATTGAAACTAAAGCGATTTGTAAGCACCGACCTCAATGGCTGGCCCCGGTCGGATGCCAATTACATATTAAT
>CANJAW010000218.1:0-5158 GCA_947472215.1 Chitinophagaceae bacterium | reverse complement strand
ATCGGCCAACATTTTGGCAACTTATTTCAAGCTCAAAGTTTTTCGAGTCCTGCCTTGAGTGCCGCCGCCGAAATAGTGGATTTTAATTTTAAGGACGTTACTCGCAAAGGCATTCAAATTGATTTGTCAAAAGTTATTGTTACACTTGATAAACTGCAGCCGGTTATCGCATTGAATAGCGTATTTACTTTAAGTTCTGGAGCAACTGCTTATATTGGAACAGTCCAACAAATAGCTGGGGCTAATTTAACCAATTTTACAAATCCTGTTGTATACAGGGTGTTGTCTGAAGATCAATCGGTATTAAAAGAATGGACTGTGTCAACACAGCCACCGATTATCTATTATAGGAAGAATGTAGTTTGTTATGCTAAGGGCGAGATCAAAGTGGTATATCCTTGGGATGGTGCAATGGTGGTGTTACAATTGAATGGGCAAACGGTGGCATCTCAGGCAATTACCAATGGCGAAACTATTTTCACTAATTTAAATCCCGGCATTTATAAAGTTGCCGCCTTAGGGATTGTCAAGGAAATCAACG
Organism: Chitinophagaceae bacterium; assembly: GCA_947472215.1. GTDB lineage: Bacteria > Bacteroidota > Bacteroidia > Chitinophagales > Chitinophagaceae > Ferruginibacter. The sequence continues at coordinate 4,617 of CANJAW010000218.1, read as the reverse complement.
TCATTCAAAAATAATGCAGCTACAATGGCTGTTGGTAATATCAATGTATATGAATAGAATAGCCTCAAAAATTAGTCAAGTATGAAATCTAGTTTGTATTGCCTATCGTGGATACTTATTTTTGCAGCGGTAGGTTGTAAAAAAGAAAGCTCCCAGCCAACCCTAACCGCGCAAAGCATTGCCTTTGTTTATGAAAACGGCACCCCTATTGAGCCAGGGGCTTGTATTAAGCCAACTACCAATTATGCGATTGCCATCACCACAAAATTAAACGGAACATCCAATGGTAATCCAATCAGTGTGCGCTATACCTTGAATGGAGTGGCCGATGAAATTTCATTTACCAACGGAGGTACGCTAATCAAAAAAGTAACCTTGATCAATGGACTCAATGTTGCCCAAACGATTGATACCAAGCAGGAAGCACATATTTTCCTTGATATGCAGGAGTTTGAACTGGTGAATTAAAAATTTCTACAACACCATCATCGGGTAAAAATTACTATACAAACCGACTAAAAAAATGCTCAAATAAATATTTATTTGAGCATTTTTATAATGTGCATCTGATTGAATCGTCATAAAAAATTGACCATCCCATTCACCATTTTTAGTTTATTTATAGCCCCTTCCCTTATTCTGCCTCTGTCCATACTGAGCTTCTGCCTAGGAAACTAAACCCACAGATAAATCCGCGCAATTTTAGTTCTTTACCATTTACAGACAGGGTGCCACAGTAGGTTTTGCCACTGATGGGGTCGTACACTGTTCCATCTTCGAACTCATTGGCACTACTGCCTTTCTTGAACTTTTTAATGATTAGCAAGCCCATTATTGGCTGCGTTCTTACATGCTCGTCTTTGTTTTGTAGATCTAATTTCGGTTTGCCGTTTTTATCATTGGGTACTTTAATCCATATTATTTTTCCGTAAAAATATCCATCTACCGCTTTGAAAATTTGAATTTTTGAAGTTTTTTCTGCGTTGTACCAAACTTTTTCCACTGCCTCTTTTTGGGCGGTTGAAAATAAAAAAGCCAGTAAACTTGCGGTCAATAAAATTGAATTTTTCATTTGATCTTTTAGTTGAATGATTGGTGTGTATAATAAGCGTTGGCTTGTTGGGTGGGGGTAATCACAAGGTCATTGATGCATACATGGTCGGGTAATTGGGTACAGTAAAAAATGGCATCTGCAATATCATGGCCATTTAGTGGAACAATACCATTGTAGGCTGCATTCGCTTTTTTTTCATCCCCTTTAAATCGAACCAAGGAGAATTCTGTTTCCACTGCACCAGGATGTATGCAAGTAACTTTGATGGAATGTTTGAGCAAATCGATTCGCATGGATTTACTAATGGCATCCACTGCAAATTTACTGGCACAATATACATTTCCATTCTCATACACTTCTTTGCCCGCGATGGATCCGATATTTACAATATGCCCCTTTTTATTAGCCATCATATGCGGCACAATCAGTTTGGAAACATACAACAATCCAAGTACATTGGTATGTAGCATGGCTTCCCAGTCATTGATATCAGCAGTATCGAACGAATCTTTTCCTGCCGCAAGTCCGGCATTGTTGATCAACAGATCAATATGCTGCCATTCAGCAGACAATGTACCCAGGTTTTCCGCTACCGCTTTTCTGTCTTGTACATCAAAAACCAGTGCGAGTACTGAAGATGAAAAATCTTTTTCCAATTCAATTTTTAATGCATTCAGTCGGTCGGCTCTGCGACCGGTAATAATGAGCCGATCGCCATCGGCTGCAAATTTTTTCGCACAGGCTTCGCCAATTCCTGAAGTAGCGCCTGTTATTAATACTGTTTTATTCATCTCTTTTATTTTATTGTTGCTGGGGCATTTGAAACAGTAGTTTTAAAATGCTATAGGCCAATGTATAAATGTATATTTATCTCAGTAAAACAACTGTTCCCTGTTTTTTGATAATCTGCCCCAAAAAAGTTTCTCCCTCTGCCATCCACACAAATGTACCCGGGTCTTGTTGGTTTCCTCCAAAGCTTCCGTCCCAGCCTTTGCCTTTTTCGGTCGTGGAAAACAATAATTGCCCCCATCGGTTGTATACGCTGAATAATTTGAGTGATCGCATGCCTATCAAGATTGGTCTTATAACATCATTGTTGCCATCATTGTTTGGCGTAAATGCCCCGGGCACATAAAAACCTGGTGCAATTTTATACACTTTTACCCGAATGTTATCAGTCGCCTTGCATCCTGCAGCACTAATTGCGGTTAATTGATAGGTAATATTGTCGAGGGGATTGGCAATTGGGTTGGAGATCGTTGGATTGTTCAACCAGTTGGCAGGTTGCCATAAGTAAGTAGTACCGCCTGTGCCGTTTAAAACTAATGGTTCACCTACTACAACGGAAGTATCAGCTGGACCCGCATCGGCTTGAAATATAGGATCCACCGTAACTAGGGTACTATCAAATACAGATTTGGTGCAACCCAGCGTATCTCTTACCTCCACCTTATAGCGGATGGTAGTCAACATGGCTACAGCTAGTGGATTGGCAATATTGCTGGCCGTTAAGTAAGTGGAGGGTGACCAAGTATAGATACTGCCTCCTAATGCACTTAGGGGTGTATTGGTGCCAAAGCAAACCAAGGTATCTTTTCCTACTTTCACCTTTGGTAGTGGAACTGTTCGGATGGTTATTTGATCCTGACTCTGGCATTTTCCAATATTTCCAACTACAGTGTAGGTAATGGAAGGAACCAGGGGAGTAGCGATGGGGTTTTTAATCGAAGCACTACTTAAATAGGTGGTAGGGCTCCATTTAAAATTTAGTGCATCACTAATTGTATTGAGCATAAAACCATCCAATGTACAAATGGTGGTGTCGTTACCTGCATGGATGGTTGCAAATGGTTTTACATCTATAAAAACAGAATCCGTGTTTTTGCATCCTACAAAATCTGTAAAACTTACAAAATAGGTAGTCGGCACATCTGGACTTACCAATGGATTGGCATTGGTGATACTACTAATATTATAATTCGGGCTCCAAATAAAATTTCCGATGCTACTGGTTTTTAATTTCAGCGTATCGATGGTGCAAATGAGGGTGTCGTTTATTAAACCAATGTTGGGCCCATTGGTGATTACAATACTTTTTTTAACTGAATCGGTACATCCGAAAGTATTGCTCACTATTAGTTGTGCCTGATAGGTGCCTGGTAAAGTATACGTATAGCTGGGGTCCTTAATGCGGCTAGTATCATTGATAACTGAGAGATTGCCAAAATTCCAGCGCCAGCCTGTTGGAACACCATAAATAGTAGTTGTGTTATCAGTAAATTTAAATGGCATCCCTTTACAAAACGGACCATCCGCTGTAAAGTCGGGGAAAAAACCTGGATACACTTTTACTGAAATTGAATCTGCATTGGCACATAAACCACCTAAGGAAACCGTTAATTTCACTTTGTACACTCCGGTATCTGAGTAAATATGTGCAGGTGTTGGCAGAGGACTACTATTGTCTAAACCTGATAAGGGGTTACCAAAATCCCAGGTGTATAGTACGCCGGAGGGGTTAGTGGCGGAATTGGAAAAGTTAACAGAAAAACCATCACAGGTAACTGCTTTGGGTGCTAATTTAGCACCTACCGGTGCACAATCTTTTACTTGAATATGTAGCTCTTTCCTAGTTTCTCCTAAATAAATTCCGGCTCTGGTTTCAGTAACGCAGACGGTAACTACAAATTCACCTCCAGCTGTAGTTGGCATGGGAGATATGCCACTTATTAAACCGGTTATCGAATTGATAGTGACTCCGGTTCCCATGGGCTCTGATCCATAATAAGGAGAACTATAGCCTAGTACGGTATAGGGGGGAGCTAAGGCTGGATTGGGTGTAGGAACGGTAGTAGAGCCTCCTTGAAATGCGGAACATAGTGAATAAGTTAATTGATCGCCATCTTTATCGGTAGCCGAAAAAGGGTAGCTAAAATAGCTGCCACCACAAACAACAGCCGTATCATTGACAGGAAAATCAGGGCTGCTGTTTGTGGTGGCATTGGGTACCAATGAATTGCTACCGGGTATCGAAATGGAGTAGGTATTCCCCACATTTGCTGAGTTCTGTACATTTTGCATATTGGCAATTCTGCAGCAACGTTGGTAACTGATGGTATACCCGGTGGTAGAAGGTGCTAGCTCATAATTATTCAGTTCATATACCACCACGGTATAATAACATCCTCGCTGGTCTAAGGAAATGCAGGGCTCATCCGTTTCTTTGCTGAGATTGTAATTTTTGGTGATGCTTACTGCTGGATTTGCGATAACACCACTAGAGCCTGTTTGAAAGATGGTAAAATTAATAGGATTGGTAAGTTGTCCGGCGGAGGGATTGCAACTCATATAAATGGTAAGGGAAATCTTGTAACGCAAATAAGATGGATTAGAAATGCCAGGGCCAAGGTATTCGTAAGTAAAAAAGCCCCCTTTTATATGTGCCGAAAAAGCAGAAAAGACTAGCACGGATAAAAAAAGCGATAATAAAAACTTCTTCATAATCAGCTAAATGATCAATTATTCTGCATAAAATTAGACAAAAACTAATTCTCTTGACAACT
>CANJAW010000217.1:0-5163 GCA_947472215.1 Chitinophagaceae bacterium | reverse complement strand
GAAGGATGGAAAAGACAGGTGGCAGAATTGTCCATTGGTGCAGATTTTAAAGATGCATTGTCTGAGCCTGGGGATTGGAAAATGGGTATTGGAGGTTTCGGGGAAATTCTTCCTTATGCCGAAAATAAAGTAACACTGGATAAAACCAAAAAAGATAAATGGGGGCTTAATGTGTTAGCCATTGATTGCGAGTTGAAGGAAAATGAATTGAAGATGCGAAAAGATATGATCAGTGATGCTATTGAAATGTTGGAAGCTGCCGGTGTTAAAAATGTTAAAGGACGCGATGGAGACGGAACACCTGGTAGAGGTATTCATGAAATGGGTACTGCCCGTATGGGTAAAGACCCTAAGACTTCTGTTCTTAACGGTAATAACCAGGTGTGGGATGCTAAAAATGTGTTTGTAACAGATGGTGCCTGCATGACTTCGGCAGCATGTGTGAATCCATCACTTACCTATATGGCACTAACTGCAAGAGCCGCTAATTTTGCTGTTGAAGAATTGAAGAAAGGGAATCTGTAGATCATTTTAAAACCAGAAGTATGCACTTAACTAGAAGAGATTTGCTGCAAAACGTAGCTATATTACTTGGAGGCTCTATTGTGGGAGGATCTGTTTTCAGTATCTCCGGCTGCCAATCAACGGATAAAGCAGTCAACGCTTTGTTTAGTGAAAGTCAATTGGCTTTTATGAATGAAATTGCCGATACCATTTTACCTACTACTAGCAGTCCCGGCGCTAAAACGGCCAATGTGGGCAAATTTATGTCGGTGATGGTATTGGATTGTTATGAAGTAGCCAACCAAAAAATATTTATGGATGGACTCAAAAAAATTGATGAGTTGAGCGAAAAAAAATTCAATAGTTCCTTTGTAAAAGCTACTGCTTCACAGCGAACGGAGTTATTGAAAACTTTGGATGCTGAACAATCGGCTTACCAAGCTTCTAAAACTAAAGAAGCCCCTTCTCATTATTTTAGAATGATGAAAGAACTAACTGTGTTGGGGTATTTTAGTTCCAAAGAGGGTGCTACCCAAGCCCTACGTTATTTGCCTGTACCTGGTAAATATGATGGAGCATATCCATATAAAAAAGGTGATAAGGCCTGGGCAACATAGTTTTATTTTTTTTACCTATTTAATTACTGCTTTATAATGCTAGGCTTTTTTGAAGACTTGAATTGTAAAGCAGTTTGTATAATTGAGCTACCTGACTGAAAAAAAAAAGAACCTTGTCATCGAACTGGGCTGTTAGTTAATTTTAATGGCTGTTCATGCCATCAATAAAAAATACTTACTGAATGAATACCCTACTGGCTGTAAGTTGCCTGTATTTAATTTTTTTCAAAAAATCAGTATTAAGGACATTGTTTCATTTTTTAAATTATTTCGTTGCTCTTTTTTATTTCATTCATTACTCCAAACTATTATGAAAAAAATCATCTTTTCCGCACTGGTATCTTTGATAACTTGTGCAGTGTCAGCTAATGTTCGGTTGCCGAAAATTTTCAATGACAATATGGTTTTGCAAAGGGACCATACCATTCCTGTTTGGGGATGGGCAGATAGTAAGGAAAAAATCACTATTCGTTTTAATCAACAAAGCAGGGTTGTAACAGCTGATAAATGGGGGAAATGGAAAATTGAATTTTCAGCGGAAGCAGCCGGAGGGCCTTTTCAACTAATCGTTACTGGAAAAAATAGTATTACGCTGAGTAATATTTTGGTAGGGGATGTATGGATTTGTTCTGGGCAATCCAATATGGAATTTCATTTAAAAAATGCAACTGGAGCAGAAAAAGAAATTACCAATGCAAACTTTCCTCAAATAAGACAATTTGAAGTACCTAAAGAAGTTTCCTCGCAGCCTACCGATGACCTTACAGGAGGTGATTGGAAAATTTGTGATCCCAAAACTGCAGCTGATTTTACTGCAGTAGGGTATTACTTTGCAAAAGAATTGAATGCCGATTTGAAAGTACCCATTGGGCTGATCAACACTTCTTGGGGTGGAACCCATGTGGAGACCTGGACGAGCCGCAAAGCTTTTGAAAACAGCGATGAATATACCAATATGATTGCAGCTATGCCCTTGTTAAACCTCGATTCGCTAACCAAACAAAAAAATGCCCTTACTACCAAGCGCTTGGGAAAATTACAGGCTAACTTTTCGCCTTCCCCAGAAGAAATTGACTCTTGGAAAAAAGTTTCTTTGGATGATAGCCGTTGGCCAAAAATGAAGGTGCCGGGTTTGTGGGAACAGCAGGCTTTGGGTGATTTAGATGGCATTGTATGGATGCGAAAAACAGTTCAGGTTGCAGTGGCTGAAGCAGGAAAGGCCGCCATCTTAGAATTGGCCATGATTGATGATGCAGATATTTGTTATGTAAACGGAGTAAATGTGGGCAGCACTTCTTCTCATAATGCGCATAGAAAATACAAGGTTCCTGCAGGGATTTTAAAGGAGGGTAATAATGTAATTGCTGTGAGGGTGCAGGATACAGGAGGTGGTGGAGGAATATATGGGGAGGATGCAGAAATTAAGTTAGTCATTGGATCTACTCAATTGTCACTGGTTGGAGAATGGGCTTTTCAGGTAGAAGCAATTACCTCTAGTTCAACGGTAGGCCCCAATAGTTACCCTACCTTGCTTTTCAATGCAATGGTACACCCCTTGATTCCTTTCGCCATCAAAGGAGCTATTTGGTACCAAGGCGAATCCAATGCTGGCCGTGCCTGGCAGTACCGCAAAGCTTTTCCATTGATGATAACGGATTGGCGAAAAACCTGGAACCAGGGTGATTTTCCTTTTTATTTTGTTCAACTTGCCACTTTTAATGCTAACAATGGCAACAGTCGTAAAGGGAGCACTTGGGCCGAACTAAGAGAGGCACAAACGCTTACTTTGTCATTGCCTAACACAGGTATGGCGGTTACGACAGATATCGGTAATGCAACCGATATTCATCCAACCAACAAGCAGGATGTTGGAAAAAGGCTTGCAGCAGTAGCATTACACCAAACCTATGGTAAGAAAAATGTTTATACCGGACCTACCTATCAGTCGTTCAAGGTTGAGGGGGATAAAATTTCACTTTCGTTTACTAATATTGGAGCAGGGTTAACAACGAGTAATAAATATGGCTATTTACAGGGCTTTGAAATAGCTGGAGCAGATCACCAATTTCATTATGCCAGGGCATATATTGAAGGCGACAAGGTAATTGTGCACCAGCTAGGAATAGCAAGTCCGATTGCAGTAAGATTTGGCTGGGCCGACGATGCTGGAGAAAATAATTTATTTAATCAAGAGGGATTTCCTGCGGGTCCTTTTAGAACGGATGATTGGAAGGGAATTACAGAAGCTGCAAAATATATAATTGGCGACTAGAGATTCTTTGTAAGTATTGATTTGTTTTATAAAAAACACCTGCCGTATTATTTGGCAGGTGTTTTTTATAAAACATTTTATGTACGACTTTATTATAGGAAATTGTCTGCATCCCGATAAGCCTTAATTAAAGCCAGTTCGCCCTCTTTTCCTTTTAAAGTTTTTCCATGTTCCATACCTAAAATACCCTTGTATCCTTTATCGTAAATATGCTTAAAGATATTTTTATAATTCATTTCACCTGAACCAGGTTCATTCCTTCCAGGATTATCGCCTATTTGGAGATAGCCAATTTCATCCCAGCTACTGTTTAAATTATTAATAATATTACCTTCATTGCGTTGCATATGGTACATGTCAAATAAAAATTTGCAGGCCGGACTATTAACTGCTTTACATATCATTGCCGTTTGATCTGAATGGCGAAGAAACAGCTCTGGGTTATCACTTAGCGCTTCTAGCACCATCACCAGACTATGAGGAGCCAGTATATCAGAGGCTATTCGTAGCGCCTTGATTACATTGACCAATTGATATTCAGGGGATAAGCTTTTATCATAATTGCCTGGCACCACCGTCATATATTTAGCATTGCAGCGTTTGGCAACTTCCACTGCTTCCTTGCAATCCTTGATCATTTTGTCAATCCATTCCTGCTTACCGGTTGTTAGGGAAGTTTTCCAATGCCAGCTGTCGGACGTTATCACAAATACCCCCATATTCATTCCTAAGCTGGCAAGGGTATCGCCAATTTTTTTCTGCTGTTCTACTGGTCTGTCCATCATCCCATTGTCTTCAATTGACCTAAAGCCAATGCTGTGGGCAAATTTTATTTGCTCGATAAAATCATCTCCAGCATGACCTTTAAACATACCATCATGTATCCCATAGTTTAGGTGAAATGGTTTTTCATCATTCAATGGATTGCTCATTTTGTTATTGGCAGTAACACTAGTGGCGGATGTTAATAAAGCACCGCTTGCTAGTAAAGTTTGCTGCATAAAATTTCTTCTTTGCATCGTTTATATAATTTAAGATCTAAATTTACCGAGAATCATTTAAAAATCTGAAAAATTGTTTCAACGGATATTATTTATCGTATTTTCTGTTAGCTTCTACCTAGTTGGGATATCACAGCAAAGTCGATTTTCTTTTACTGAATCAAAAATGGGGGCTCCCTTTACAGTTGTTTTCTATTCCAATGATAGTGTGCAAGCTAATACTTTAGCACAGCAGTGCTTTAGGATAGTGGACTCTTTCAATTTCATTTTTAGTGATTATATTGATAGTAGCGAACTAAGTAAATTAAGCGCATCTGCCGGTCCTAGCTCCTTGGCAGTAAAGCTCTCACCTGCTTTATTTGATATATTACTATTGTCAAAAAAGGCGTTTGAGCTGAGTGAGGGTACATTTGACATTACGATGGGGCCCCTTTCTAAATTGTGGCGAAAGTCAAGACAGGTACACCAGTTCCCAACTGATTCAACGGTAAAGACTATCCGAAATTTGACAGGGTTTAATAAATTGGTTTTTGACATGGCAAATAAAACGGTAAGATTACCCCAAATTGGTATGCAATTGGATTTAGGAGGTATTGCCCAAGGTTATATTGCTCAGAAAACGATTGATTTTTTACGTACCCAAGGTATCAACAATGCATTAGTGAATGCTAGCGGGGATATTGTTATGAGTGGTGCTCCGGAAGGTAAAAAAGGATGGGTTGTAGGGGTGAATGTACCCGAAACTACGGATGAGTTACTTTCCCAAAAG
>CANJAW010000216.1:0-5164 GCA_947472215.1 Chitinophagaceae bacterium | reverse complement strand
TGATTATTTCTTCTGCCTCGATGGTAGTCAAGCCAAATCCATATAGTTTTTCTTTTATTTCACTATGACAGCGTTCCTGATAAGCACAAAACTGTTTAATTTTTGGAACTGCTTGTTGGGGTGTGAATTTTTGCGAATACATAGGTTACAAAATTAACCGCGGCCCGATATAATCCAACCCTTTTTTTATCGTTGCTATCCTATTAACCTTCTAAATCTGCCAATGGTAAATGTTTTGGGGTATTGTCAATGGTAGCTTTATTGGGCGCTAAATGATTTTAATCCAATACGAATAAACTATTTTTTACATATCTAGCCGTTTTTTTTGGAGATTGTCTCATGGCTGCCGGATTATTGATATTATCTTGTTTGATTAGCTACAAAGATTTTATCTTTGGAAATATATATAAAACAATATTATGAAGTTTATCGTTTCTTCTTCGGCCTTACTTAAGCAATTACAGCAGATCAATGGTGTAATTAATGCCAATACCGTATTACCTATTTTGGAAGACTTTTTGTTTGAGGTAGAACGAAATAAGTTAACCGTAGTAGCTACTGACCTAGAAACCGTGATGAAGGTTCATTTGGACGTAGAAGCCAAGGATAGCGGTAAAGTGTGTATTCCAGCTAAAATATTAATGGATTCGTTAAAAAATATCGCAGAGCAACCCCTAACTTTTACCATTGACAAAAATTTCGGTGTAGAAATTACTAGTGACAATGGCAAATACAAGGTGATGGGTGAAAATCCGGATAATTTTCCTAAAGAGCCCGTAGCGGATGATGCCAATTCTTTTACCATGACTTCTTCTGCATTGGTTTCTGCAATCAATAAAAGTTTGTTTGCAGTAAGTAGTGATGACCTACGACCTGCTATGACAGGTGTATTTTTTGAATTGGATAAAAAAGGCCTCACTTGTGTTGCAACGGATGCGCACCGCTTGGTAAAATATAAGAGAACAGATGTAAGTTGTCCTAAAACTGACACGTTCATTGTGCCTAAAAAACCATTGAACTTGTTAAAAAGTGCATTACCAGATAATGATGACGAACTAACGTTGTCGTACAATAGCAATCATTTGTTTGTAAAACATGGCGGAACAGAATTGGTTTGTAGATTGATTGATGCTCGTTTTCCGGATTATAAAGTAGTAATACCAGTAGATAATCCTTATAAACTGGTATTGAACAAAAGTGATTTTCAAAGTGCCCTTCGTAGGGTGAGTGTGTTTAGTAACAAGAGTACCAACCAGGTGGCCCTTACCATTAGTGGAAGTGAATTGCAATTGGCTGCACAGGATATCGACTTTAGTTTTGAGGGTAATGAAAGAATGAGTTGCCAATATGATGGAGAGGATCTACAAATTGCGTTTAATGCAAAGTTTCTGATTGAAATGCTGAATGCTGCCGAAACGTCGGAGATTATTATTGAGCTGAGCACTTCAACCAAGGCGGGTATTATTAAGCCAACAGAGATGGAGCCGCACGAAGACTTATTGATGTTGGTAATGCCATTGATGTTAAATAATTAATCAAGGAGCTTCAAAACTACCCATTGGGGAGGTTTTCGAAGAGGAAATAATTTTCTACACTATTTTTTTTATTACAACAGGATTTGCCAAAAGCAGATCCTGTTGTGTTTATAGTAAAATCGAAAAAGGGCTTCCTGCATATTTTAGCTAGTTATTCTCATTAATTTTGATGACCTTGTGGTTTAAATTATATCATTATGTCGTTACTTATTTTAGGCATTATTCTTTTTTTTGCTGTCACTGCCTTATCAAAAAACAATCCCGCTACTTCGAAATTTGCAGGTACCGGTCGAATGGTAGCAATTGTATTGGTATTACTGGGTATCACCACTTCATGCATCAAACAAATCGATGCCGGAGAAATTGGCGTTAAAGTATTATTCGGAAGTATTCAAAAGGATGTGATGATAAGTGGCCTCCATTTTATTAATCCTTTATTGGATGTAAAAAAGTTGGACGTCAAAACACAGAACTACACGATGAGTGGAGTACATGATGAAGGCGACAAGGCTGGGGATGATGCCATCAAAGTGCTTACCAGCGATGGGCTGGAAGTGACCATCGACCTTACTGTTTTGTATCGTGTGGTAGCATCCGATGCGCCCAGGCTGTTAAGTGAAACCGGGGATGATTACAGGGATAAAATTGTTCGACCAATTACCCGCACAAAGATCCGAGATAATGCAGTTTACTACCAGGCGGTAGATTTGTTTGGTTCAAAAAGGGATGAATTTCAGCAGCGCATATACAAAACGATCGAGGAGGATTTTAAGAAAAGAGGGTTGATGTTAGAGCAATTATTGGTAAGAAATATTACCCTACCCAACTCAGTGAAAGCCTCTATCGAATCAAAAATTAATGCTGAGCAGGATGCAAAAAAAATGGAATTTGTAATACTGAAAGAGAAGCAAGAGGCTGAGCGAAAAAGAGTAGAAGCGCAGGGTATTGCCGATTATCAAAAGATTATTAATACCGGGCTCACTAATCAGCAATTACAATATGAGCAAATTAAGGTAATGCAGGCATTGGCACTAAGCCCCAATGCAAAAGTGATTGTAATGGGAAAGGGAAATAGCCCCCTAATTATAGACGGAAAACAATAAATGTTTGCCACATAAAAAATAAACCAGGACAATGAGATGTCCTGGTTTTTATCTTTACCAACTTTAATAAAATCGCAGTAAAAGAAAATTTAATTTTGGAGCATATCAATTAAGCAAACTGTATGAATCTGGTGACCGTAAAAACATTTGACAATTATTTTTCTGCCAATATTACGTTAACCAAACTACATGCAGAAGGAGTGGAATGTTATTTGAAAGATGAATATACTGTAACGCTGGATCCCATTCTAACCAATGCAATTGGCGGCATCAAGTTGGTGGTAAAGCAAGAAGATGAAATATGGGTACGACAATTATTGGAAACCTACGAACAGGAGTATCTAAAAGCCGCCACCTGTCCAACATGTGGGAGCAATAATTTTTCTTACCTGACAAAGCCCGGTGCTACTAATTATTTAACTGCTTTGTTTACCTGGATATTTTCGAGTTATGCAGTAGCACCCTACTATGTATATCATTGTGAAAATTGCGGATATGAATGCGAACGATTACCTGAAAAAAGCATAGAGGAGATGGAGGACTAATTTCTTATCTCTCTTTCTCTCTATTTTTTATCTCTTGGGTCCACATTATTGCTAACTTTGAGCCTATTAATTTTTTATAATGAATAAAGTCGCGTTGATACCTGCTCGTTATGCCGCTACTCGCTTTCCTGCAAAGCTTATGCAATTGCTCGGCGATAAGACGGTTATCCGGCATACCTACGATAATACCATTGCCACCCGATTATTCGATTCGGTAATAGTAGTGACCGATAGTGATATTATTTACGATGAAATTGTAAGCCATGGCGGCAAGGCAATAAAAAGTACAAAGGAGCACGAAAGTGGCAGCGATCGTATTGCTGAGGCGGTGGCTGCAATGGAGGTGGACATTGTGGTGAATGTTCAGGGCGATGAACCCTTTGTTCAAAAAGAACCGTTGCAAAAATTATTGACTTTATTTGAAGGGGAGGCCGGCAAGCACTTGCAGGTAGCATCTTTGATGCAGATAATGACTGACCCGCAATTGATTGAAGACCCTAATTATGTTAAAGTGGCGGTTAATCAAAATATGGAGGCTTTATTATTTAGTAGGAGTGTAATTCCATATCACCGCGACAAGAAGGAGGCTCCTATCTATTATGAACATATTGGCGTATACGCTTTTCGTAAACAAGCCCTGATGAATTTCACTTCTTGGCCAATCACCCCGTTGGAAGCTGCCGAAAAAATTGAATGCCTTCGTTATTTGGAAAATGGGTTATCCATCAAAATGGTAGTAACCGAATATATGGGGGTAGAAATAGATACACCCGAAGATTTAATCCGCGCAGCAAAACTATTATAATTACTAGCCTGTACTATCCAAACAATAGTAAACATTCGTATTAAAACTACCCTATCTCCCCAACAGGAATACCTTTTTGAGTTAAAAAACCAAGAATCATTTTTATTAGCTAGGGACAGTTTGTGCTTATGCCTTTAATCGACGCTACAATTCTTCAGTGTAATAATTAACTATTCAAATTGCTATTATTTGACCGAATAATGCTATTCCACTACCTAGTAAAACAATTACTATTGTAATTCATTTAAAAATAACGATTGCCATGTCAAATCCCAAGCCAACATTTAAGCCCCAGTATGATAATTTCATAGGTGGGCAATTCGTTCCTCCCGTCAAGGGAGTCTATTTTGATAATATTAGCCCAATCGACGGTAAAGTTTTTACAAAAGCTGCCAGGTCGGGTAAAGAGGATGTCGAATTAGCCCTAGATGCCGCTCACAAAGCATTTGCTACCTGGAGTAAAACTTCGGCGGCATATCGATCAAGTATTTTAAACAAGATTGCCGATGTGATGGAAGCAAATCTTCAACATTTAGCAACCATTGAAACCATTGATAATGGAAAGCCGATTAGAGAATCTGTCAATGTTGATCTGCCATTGTGTATCGATCATTTTAGATATTTTGCAGGGGTAATTCGTGCCGAAGAAGGGTCGATTTCTGAACATGATGCAAATACAGTAAGCATTTGTTTGCATGAACCACTGGGCGTTGTAGGGCAAATTATTCCATGGAATTTCCCACTGCTAATGGCTGTTTGGAAATTGGCTCCCGCATTGGCTGCCGGATGCTGTGTAGTGATGAAGCCAGCTGAACAAACACCTACTTCCATTTTATGCCTAATGGAATTATTAAAAGACGTTATTCCTGCAGGGGTAATCAATATCATCACAGGTTTTGGACCTGAAGCAGGGAAACCCTTGGCCCAGTCACCAAGAATTTCCAAGGTGTCATTTACTGGCGAAACTACCACGGGGCGTTTGATTATGCAGTATGCATCTGAAAACCTAATTCCTGTAACGATGGAATTGGGAGGCAAATCTCCTAACATTTTCTTTCCATCAGTGGCAGATGCGGATGATGATTTCTTTGATAAAGCCATCGAAGGAGCCGTTTTATTTGCTGTAAACCAGGGGGAAGTTTGCACCTGTCCATCTAGAATTTTGGTGCATGAAAG
>CANJAW010000215.1:0-5198 GCA_947472215.1 Chitinophagaceae bacterium | reverse complement strand
TTTTATTCAATGTATTATAAATACTAACGGCCTCATTGATATAGCGGTTTCTAGCTAAATTAAGTTGGGAGGTGATTTCTTCGGCATCGTCAAAAATTTTGTCGTCAAGCTTTAATGATAAAGTTTTCATTGGTAGGTTTTTAATTCATTTTTTTGTCAAACGGCTGGTTTCACAAAGGTATACATTAAAAGTATATACCGCAAGTGTTCTTTGCTTGTACTTTTATTGGCATTGTCACTAACAAAATGACATTCAATACACATAAACAATGCTGGCTCTAAACAAGCCCTATTCTAATATAATTACAGAATTTAGAATTTGCTGAATTCCCTGAATATTTTTTATACTTTACAAAAAAGTAAACTATATGAAATGGGCTGCAAAAATTATCACCTACAAAAAAGAGCAAAGGATTTCCTTAGTATTTGACAATACTGCGGATTCCATTGGGCGTATTAAAAAGCTGGAAGATGCCCGTTGGAGTGCAACTTTGGGCTGTTGGCATTTACCTGATACCGAAGAAAATCGCCAACGATTTAAGTTGCCCAATGCTTCAGAATTATTACCAAATATTGAAATCATAAAAGCCATTGAAAATTTTCAGCGATGGTTACGATCTAAGCGCTACAGTGAAAACACCATTAAAACATATAGCGATGCTTTGAAATCATTTTTAGTTTTTTATAGAACAAAAAACATTCATGAGATCAGCAATGAAGATGTTATAATTTACAACAATGAATATATTTTAAAAAATAAATTATCCGCGTCGTATCAAAATCAAATTGTAAATGCCATTAAGTTGTATTTTAGAACCATCCAGGATAAAAAAATAGAGCTTGAAAAAATTCACCGACCCAAACATGCTAGGGAACTGCCCAATGTGTTGAGTAAAGAAGAGGTAAAAGCCATTTTGGGGGCGCATTCTAATATCAAACATAAAGCTATGTTAAGCATGATTTACAGTGGTGGTTTAAGAAGTGGCGAGTTATTATCTTTACAAACCCAACATATTGATTCAAAAAGAAATATTGTGTTACTCAAAAATGCAAAAGGTAAAAAAGACCGTATCGTACCCTTGAGCCCAAAAATATTAGATTTGCTTAGAGATTATTATAAAATATATAAACCGCGCTTATATTTATTTGAAGGGCAAAAAGCCGGAGAAAAATATGATGCTAGAAGTTTACAGCAAATATTAAAACAAGCACTACAAAAAGCAGGAATTACAAAGCCGGTTACATTGCATTGGTTGAGACATAGTTATGCAACCCATTTATTAGAAACTGGAACAGATTTGCGCTATATTCAAGAATTACTAGGGCATAGCAGTAGTAAAACAACCGAAATTTATACGCATGTAAGCACAAAAAGTATTCAACAAATTAAAAGCCCTTTTGATGATTTGTAGAAATCTACTTATATTTAAAGGGAATAAATATTCGCATATACACCCAAATCGGGTAGATAGACGAATGTTTGTAGCGCATATAAGCTAGTTATAAGCAACTCTAAGAAATAAAGAAACAATAACAACATTAATAATCGAAAATGCAAACAAATACTCAAGAAACTAAGTCGATAGAAGACATAATTAAAATGATTGATACTGATAAACTTGTTTTACCAGAATTTCAACGTGATTTCAAATGGCCAATTGAAAAAACCGAAACACTTTTCGATTCTATATTTCAAGACTTATTTATTGGTTCATTAATTGTATCAAAGCCAAAATTTGATTTAGCATGTAAAGGGTTTGACTTTAGAGAAAGGGGCTCAAAAAAACACAAGCCTAAACCAAAGTTGATGACAGCAGAAGATTTTGAATTACATGATATTTATACATTATTGGATGGTCAACAAAGGACAACTGCAATCTATAGAGCTTTAAAAGGAATGGATGTTATTTATATCATATTTAAAGATATCGATACACTTTTAAGTAATGAATTCTATGATTATCAAAATAATCAGATTAAAGTAAAATATGATGAATATATAGAAGGCTTTGATTCCGTCCAGCCAAAAAACGATGTCTTTTACCTTAGAATATGCGATTTGTTTTCATCAATGGATTACAGAGAGTCTAAATTTCAAATGGAATTTGTAGATTCTCTCATAGCGGACTTTCAATTAGAGGAAGATGAGAAAAATGTACTTATTGACTTTGCTTTAACGTTACACAAAGATTTTAGAAGTGATATAATAAAGAAAGCAAACTTGCTTTCCGTTCAGCTTCTTAACATGGGGCTCGAGAAGTTTTGCTTATATTTTGAAAGAAGTAATTCTCAAGGATTGAACTTGTCTTTCACAGATATTATTACTGCAAAAATATATATTGACTTCAAATTAACCCGAAAAATAACTGAAGCGATAAAAGATTATAAATATTTCAACGATGGATTAGTTGATACAATCGTGAGATATATAAATTTCATATCAAATGGAGAAGTAACTAAAAAATCTATACTAAAAGATTTAAAAGGGGTGCACTTCATTGACCATTGGGATAGCACAATTAAAGATCTAAATTACATACAAGGCTGGCTTGAAGACAATAATTGGTTATTTAAAGTTGCAGACATTCCTTACCGGACAATGCTCTTGCCAATTTTGGCTTTTTATCAAAATTTACCCAACAAGGAATTTTCTCAAGCAAATCAAATTCAATTAGATCAATTAAAGTTTTGGTTTTATGGATCAATTCTGGACAATCGATATGGAGGCGCCAGACATGGTTCAACTAATGTTGTTATAAAAAAAGATTGTGAAATAATGACTGCATTGGCAAAAGGAACTAATCCAGAGTCTGAATATTGGAGTAATCTTCGAATTGAGTTTTCATTTGATGAATTCAAGAAACTTGATAATAATTCAAATGCGAAGTTTATGGCAATCAGTTACTTTATGTGGTCAAAAAACAGGTTTAAAAATTTAGAAAACAACGCAACCGTTTCAGT
The DNA here is from genome assembly GCA_947472215.1 of Chitinophagaceae bacterium. GTDB lineage: Bacteria > Bacteroidota > Bacteroidia > Chitinophagales > Chitinophagaceae > Ferruginibacter. The sequence goes on along the minus strand of CANJAW010000215.1, from coordinate 2,237 downwards.
AAATAATAACATAGAGATTCATCATGTGTTCCCATCTAACTACTTAAAAACAAAATTTGGTGAAAATTCTCCTGAATATGATTTAGCGGACTCAATTTTAAATAAAATACGAATCAATAAAATATCAAATATTAAAATTAGCAATAAGGCTCCAAGCGAATATCTGACAGAAATTAAAACTAAATCACCGAATCCTAAAATCGAAAACTCATTAAAAAGTCATCATATTGGAGATACATCTGAATTGATATCAGGCCAATATGATTCTGACTTTTTAGGTTTTTTATTAAGTAGGTATAATCAGATTGAACCTCTATTTTATGAGCTTAAAAGGGCAAGTAACAATCTTTCTAATGGAAAACATAATGATATTTGGGATTAATAAAGAGTGTGCTTATAACACGGGTTTAGCAAAAGTGGCGGTTCAGTGCTCCGCAGACACATTTGTGGTTAATCAAAGTTTGGTTCTCCGCATCAACATTTGTGGTGAAAATCGCCACCTTCGCCAAGCCCGAAACCGTTACCAGCAATTAATAAAGACGACCAACCATGACATTTAGCGACTTCATTGACAAAGCAAACCGAAGACAAATACGAAATAGTTTTCCCGACTTTTTTGTGAAGTTTCAGAATGACCTTTCAAATCTAACTTTACGCGCGAAAGAAGAAAATAACGCAGTAATTTTAGAGTTTTTCAAAGACGACACTTTAACGAAAGAATTGCCACTTAACGACTACCTTGATTCAATACTTGGAAATAATATTCAGAAAATTAACGACCGAATTATTTCACATTTTGAAAATGGGAATCATTTTTTAGAAAATCTTCCACTTTATATTATCAGACGACATGGGAGCTATTCTGGAGAAGAAGGCAGCATTCGTAGAAGACGTGGTTGGTTAGTTAAATTTAATAATGCGTGGGTAGTATACGCTGACAATTTTTTTCCGCGACATTTTTTTGAATCGGCTTATTTTGTTGACAGTGGAAGTGATGAGGAGTTTTCTTCATTAAATATGAATTTAAAAATGCCTTACTCTTCTGGAGGCGGACAATACGAAAAAAAACACCGAATATTCCCGACATTAACTCACCTTTCAGCGAGTAGCAACATTTATCTTTCTCATCTACACGACTTGAATCAAAGCAACTACACACTTTCAGACAATGAAGTAAGTGCACCAACTATACTTGGTAATAGCAGTGACAATAAATTTGGTTATGGTTTTATTGAAGACTGGGACAATGGTAAACAAATTGATGGGGACAAAAATTATAGAATTATTGATAACGAACTTACAAAAGACGAACTTGATTTTTTAAAGGCATACAATGTACGCATGTTATCACCATTTAATTATTTTCCTTTTCCTAAAGACCGACATTTAAAATTGGATAGCATGAATGGAGAAAGTCACATACTAAGGAGTTACGTAGAAAAATATCTTGAAATAAAATACAATGACTCATTTAATAAATTTAGACAAATAGCAAGAATAAAAAATTAACAGCTGGTAACAGCACCTAAAAAAAATGGCGGGGGAAGTGCGTATATAAACAGTTGTGCAATTAATAAACATTGTGCGTTAAGACAGTTTAGTGCATCTAAACCGCCACTTCTTTTAGCTGCAAACCGTTACAGGCAAGCGTAGGACGACCAACAAGTCGACAATAAACAGACAGAAAAGGAGGACAGAAAAGCCAACTCTTTTGCACCACATTTAATTTTGTTCCACGCACCTCATTCTATTACTGCTTCTTGACAGTTTTGTAACACATTCCAGTTTTTCAATCTAATTGTCATAAATAATTAAAATCACGAAAATGACAACCTTAAAAAATTGGATTATGTTATCATTATTTGCAGTCAATGTTTCAACATGCGGTACCGAAGACTTTGATTATACCAGTAACGTTCAGAGCTTTGATAAAAGTGACACTTCCACACTGACAACTTTAACAATTACAAAGGTAAAGAAGCCTTGGTATGCTTGGAAGGGCTTGGTTGTGGGAAAGATGAAAAAGTCATTTCCAGAGTATTCTGCCGTGAAAGGCTTGGAACACAAGTACTACTCATTTACCATAGACCACCATTATTTTGGCGGTATTTATCTCTGGAAATCTGAACAAGATTCTAAAAATTGGTTCAATCAAGCATGGTTTGACAGGACGGAGAAGAAATATGGTATCCAAGGCATTGTGCTAAGTTTCCAAATTCAGAGTATAAAAACAATTT
>CANJAW010000214.1:0-5200 GCA_947472215.1 Chitinophagaceae bacterium | reverse complement strand
GGAGCCGGCGCTTTTGATCTTAAAAATACAATCAATGCAAAAAAGAACTTTATACCCTGTTATGAAACTGCCAATTCGTTGGACCCGCTATCCACTTATACGTCGGATGATTTTTATGCTTTGCTCAAAGAGGAAGATGACATCAATGCAATGCCTATGCCCGACAAACTAGATGTAGCAGTAGGCAGATTACCGGTGACAACTTCTTTTGAAGCGAATACAGTCGTAGACAAAATAATTCATTACCATGCCAAGGAAAGTCTGGGTGAATGGAGAAACCATCTACTCTTTATTGCAGATGACAAGGATGCCAATATCTTTTTAAATAATGCAGAAAAGCTCTCTAAGAATGCTACTTCCACCAATGCATTGTTCAATACAAACAAAATTTATGTGGATGCATTTCCACTAAAAACAATTTTAGGTAATAGCACTTCTCCTAAAGTAAACCAAGCGATTCTGGATCAATTTTTTGCAGGAAATTTATTATTTAACTTCAGCGGACATGGCAACTTTCAGCAACTGTCGGCCTATGCAATCTTTTCAAAACAGGAAGCAACACAATTGAACAATGCAAACAAATTGCCTCTGCTGATTACGTCCACCTGTGATTTTGTACCCTATGATGATCCTACAAAATCCTCCCTAGGTTCAAGTCTATTGGTTGATAATGCCAACGGCGTGATTGGGTTGCTTACCACACCTCGACTAGTCTTTGCATCCAGCAATGAAGTAATGCACGACAATTTTATAAAATTTGCTTTGCAAAAAAATGCTGCTGCTAATTATTTAACGCTGGGAGAATCTTTTCGCAGAGCAAAAAATTATACCAGCCAAACCTTATCGGATATCATCAATAAAAGAAAATTCACCCTGATTGGCGACCCCGGTATACAACTCGCATTCCCAAAATATTCCATCAGCATTACTAGCATTAACCAGCATCCAAATTTGGGAAAAGATAGCTTGCAGGCAGGTAAAAAATATGATTTTTCAGGTGAAATACACAACGAGATGGGAATGATTACAACCGATTTTAACGGTGTAGTATATCCGAAATTTTTTGATCTTCCAATCGCTGTCAAAACTTTAGGCAACGATGCATCCAGTATGGCAACTACCTTTTCGCAACAAACCAATGTTTTATTTAAGGGACAGGCAACGGTCAACAGGGGGAAGTTTTCGTTTACCATGGTAGTGCCAAAAGACCTGCCAGTAAAAACAGGCAGAGGAAGGCTGAGCTTATATGCAGAGAATGGAATAACGGATGCCAGTGGAATCGACAGTTCATTTTTCATGGGTGGGGCGACTAACCATCTGATAGCAGATACCAAGGGGCCTTTGATTCAGCCCTTTCTAAATAATTATCAATTTACAAACGGAGGAATAGTGAATGATGGTGCACTATTACTGGTAAAGCTGTCTGATAGTTCCGGTATTAATACCATTGGCAATGGCCTTGGCCACGATATTACCGCAATCATTGATGGCAATGCGATATACGTATTAAATAATTTTTATGAAACTGAATTGGATAGTTATCAACGGGGTAACATTCTATTCCAGATGCCATCCCTCACGGAAGGAAAGCACCGGATAAAAATAAAGGCATGGGATAATAATAATAATTTTACTGAAGTGGTAATGGATTTTACCATTTCTGAAGAAAAGCCTTTTAAAATTAGTCGCCTAATGAATTACCCCAACCCATTTACCAGTAAAACCAATTTTTCATTTGAGCAAAACCAACCCGGTGAGTCACTACAAGTATCAATTGTAATTTACAGCATTGATGGAATGCTAGTGCAAAAAATCCAAAAAAACATCCCCCATGCCGAAAGTAAAATAAATGAAATGAGTTTGGATATGCCGCTTTTAAACGGCGGCAAATTCAACAGGGGCCTCTATTTTTATCAAATTACAGTCACTAATTCAATGGGACAGGTAGCTACAGCCACTCAAAAAATGTTGATTTTTTAAGTGGATAAAAAAGGGTATCCCCTCCCTTACAAAAAACTCGGCTTAGTTGGAAAACAGCGCACTATTTTCCACTCAATAGTTACTACTAACTTTATCGATAGTATATCGGCGAGCAGTAATAGCTGCTCCAAAATGTACCACAATAAAAACTAAGGAAAAAGAAAGAAAATATTGTCCATTTGTAAAAGTATTAACTAAATTGAGAAACATTTAAATTTAAGACATGACACATTTATTTAGCCGTTCACTCGTAATATTATTTTTTTTAGGCCTATCCGTTGTAGGGTTTTCGCAACGGCCGGAATTTAACCGGGCAGATACTGGAGCCAAATCAAATAATGGCCAGGGCGCAGTGGCTTTAGCACCCAAAGATTATAAAGAGATTATCACTTCCAAGGCCATTTCGAGCAAGGGCTTCTTTTTGGTGCACAAAGTGGGTGACAAATATTTTTTCGAAATTCCCGATACGATGCTAGGCAGAGAAATTTTGGTGGTGAACCGACTTTCCAAAACCCAGGTAGGCATGGGTTATGGAGGGGATCAGATTGGTCAAAATGTTATTCGCTTTGAGAAAGGGCCAAAAAATAAGCTATTTCTACGCACCATTTCCTATGCTGTATATGCAAAAGATTCTACCTCCTCCATGTTTTCATCCGTTAACAATTCGAATGTACAACCCATATCGGCTGCATTTGATATCAAAGCGTTTTCAAAAGATTCTTCGGGTAGTGTAATTGAAATCACTGAATTTATCAATGGGGACAATGAAGTGCTCAACTATAGCAGTTCTGCAAAAACCGCCTTAAAAATTAGTGCAATTCAGGCTGATAAATCCTATATCATTAGCGTAAGGTCTTATCCCATCAATATTGAAATTAACACAGAAAAAACTTTTGGTAGAACTCCAGCCATGCCGGGAGGTATGGGCGGCGGACGTGGTGGGGCCGGTGGTGGTTCTCCTTCGGGGAACCTTACTGTTGAGATGAATAGCTCCTTTGTTTTGCTACCAAAAATTCCTATGCAAGCAAGACATTTTGATGCAAGGGTGGGCTATTTTACGGTAGGCTACACCGATTTTGATGCAAACCCTCAAGGTGTAAAATCCATTAGTATTGCCAAACGCTGGCGGATGGAGCCAAAAGAAGAGGATATTGAAAAATATAAAAAGGGTGAACTAGTGGATGCCCGTAAGCCCATCATTTTTTACATTGACCCTGCTACCCCAAAGAAATGGATTCCCTACTTAATTCAAGGAGTTAATGATTGGCAAGCTGCTTTTGAAAACGCCGGATTTAAGAATGCCATATTTGGCAAAAAAGCCCCTACCAAGCAGGAAGATAGTACCTGGAGCCTAGAGGATGCCCGCAACTCTGCCATCGTATATAAACCATCTGATATTGCCAATGCAAGTGGCCCAAGTATTGCCGATCCCCGAAGCGGTGAGATTATGGAAAGCCATATCAACTGGTATCATAATGTAATGGAGTTGATTCGTAACTGGTACATGATCCAAGCTGCTACAAGCGATCCGCGTGCCCGACAAATGGTTTTTCCTGATGAACTAATGGGGCAATTGATTCGTTTTGTTTCATCACATGAAGTAGGTCATACCTTAGGGCTTCGCCACAACTTCGGTTCTAGTTCTTCGGTACCGGTAGAACTGCTTCGCAACAAAGCTTGGGTAGAGGCTAATGGCCATACTCCATCCATTATGGACTACGCCCGTTTCAATTATGTAGCGCAACCTGAAGATAATATTTCAACGGTCGGTTTATTCCCACGAATCGGTGATTATGATAAATGGGCCATTGATTGGGGATACCGGCTTTTTACAGAATATAAAAGCCCGGAAGCAGAAAAAACCCATCTGAATGAATGGATCATAAAAAAATTAAAGAACCAGCGTCTTTGGTGGGGAGATGGTGAAACCAACCAGGATGACCCACGATCCCAAACAGAAGACTTGTCGGATGATGCAGTAAAAGCAAGTGGCTATGGCATTAAGAACCTTCAACGCATTGTTCCGCAACTGATGAAATGGTCAAAGGAAGAAAATGAAGATTATGAAAACCTGGGCACCATTTACAAACAAATCAGTGGACAGTTTAGCCGGTATATGGGGCATGTTGCCAGAAATGTGAGCGGTATTTATAAAACACCCAAAGTAGTGGAAGATCCAGGACCAGTTTATCAATATGAGCCAAAAATAAAGCAAGCAGAATCCGTTGCTTTTCTAAACAAGCAATTGTTCAATACCCCTACTTGGCTAATCAACCAAGATATTTTTGATAAAACAGGTGTCAATCCACTTACAGTGATTGGTAGCATTCAAGATGCAACCCTTAGCCGTTTGATGGGTGCAAATACCCTAAGCAAATTGATAGACGCCGAAACTGCCGTGGGCAGCAATGCCTACAAAATAACCGACTTGTTGAGCGATCTGAAAAAAGGAATTTGGGCTGAATTAAATACCCAACAATCCATCAGTGTTTACAGAAGAAATCTACAGAAAGCATATGTAGCTATTTTAAATAACCTGCTCAACCCTCCTACAGTCAATGTTGCATTCGGAGGCTTCGGGCAAACATCGGCGGTAATAAACACAGACAATTCAGATATCAAGAGTGTAGTAAGGGCACATCTTGCAATGCTTAAAACTGAAGTAAATGCTGCAGCGACAAGCATTTCAGATCCTATGAGCAAATATCATCTGCAAGATGTATCCAATAGAATTAATAAAATTCTTAACCCGAAAGAATAAGTAATAAAGACGCCAGCAAGTGTAAAGGATGTATTTCAGTTGCAAGCAAATTTTACACTTGGTGACGCTTCTTTATAAAAATGCCACAAAGCAATTACAGCTGAAGTAGCTGCCACTGCAATGAACTAAGCAATACAATTCCATAAATTGCAGCTCTTGGTTGGTTTTTTTTTCTATATAGCGGCACCGACAATCGCTATAAAAAAGCAACTGGTTTTGTGGATTTTTTATCCAATACTGATTTACAAAATGGGTCCTTTTTTATAGAAATAATTTAAAGACTTTGTTTTTATGTTTGAGCTATTGTATATAGGAAGTATTTTTTGTGCACTGGTAACCATCTACTTATTGTTATTCAGTGAAAATGCTTTGCGATCGTATGCGAATTACTTATTAGCTGCATTCTTTATTCTACAAATTTGGTGTCTCATCATTTACATATCGATCCATTATGGGTGG
>CANJAW010000213.1:0-5230 GCA_947472215.1 Chitinophagaceae bacterium | reverse complement strand
TTATTCAATCAGGTAAAGTGGTGGTTAATTCTAGTGCAGTTTGCAGAAGTATCAATGCCAGCATAGGCTCAGTGGTAACAGTCAATTCAGGGTTTGCAATTACTGTTGCACATTAAATATTTTTTGCATCAGTAAGAAGATCTGCCTAAAAATGCCATCTTACAAAAGCCTCCATTGCAGCAAATTTGGTTAATCCCAATTTTGCATACAAGTCTGCGGTATTGCTATTTCTTTCTTCCGCTCTTTGCCAAAACTCCCTGCTGTCATCACCTTGGAATGGCACCATGTCTTTTTGAGACTGATGAATAAAGATTCCATTTCTTTTTTTCATTACCTGATCTGGGCTCATAGGGATCGCCATTTCTATTTCAGAAATATCCCATTCCTGCCAGGCGCCCTTGTAAAGCCAAACCCAACAATCCTTCACCCACTCGTCACCTGCTGCTTTGATTCTTTTAAAAGATTCAAAAATAATGTCAAGGCAAACTTTGTGTGTGCCATGTGGATCAGCAAGATCACCTGCGCAAAATACCTGGTGAGGTTTTAGTTCCCTAAGTAAGGCCATGGTTATTTGTACATCTTCCTCACCCATCGGCTTTTTTTGAATGGTTCCAGTTTCATAAAAGGGAAGATTTTGAAAATGGATTTGTTTAGCTTTTAAACCTACATATCGGCAGGTTGCCTTAGCTTCACATCTTCTTATTAATCCCTTGATTTGCCTGATCTGGTCAGTATCCACCTGGTTTGGTTTTTTATCCTCTAGAAAGCTGCTAGCCTTTTCTAAAATAGCGGATGAAATCCGGTTGTCGATACCACTCAATTCTTCAAAACCTACTGCGAAATCAAGAAATCGAGTTACAAATTCATCCGTTACAGCTATGTTTCCACTAGTTTGGTAGGCGATATGCACCTCGTGACCCTGGTCATGTAAACGCATAAAAGTTCCTCCCATACTGATAATATCATCATCGGGGTGGGGGGAGAAAATTAGTACTCTTTTGGGCTGAATTTCACATCTTTCAGGATGACCGGGTATAATTGCATTTGGTTTACCTCCCGGCCAGCCGGTAATACTGTCTCTCAACATATAGTATACCTGTAAATTAATTTCATAAGAATCCCCCTTTTCGGCAAGTAAGTCTCCTAGTGAGTAATCATTGTAATCTTTATTGGTAAGCATCAATATAGGCTTGCCCGTTTTTAGTGCCATATGGATTACGGCTTTTCGAATTATTATAGGAGACCATTCAATTTCACCGGTAAGCCAGGGTGATTTGTTTCTGGTTAATTCGGTAGCAGCCTGTTCATCAATTACAAAAATGCAATCAGGGTGAGTTTGCAGTAGACTGGCAGGTACTTGTTCAGTTACATCCCCTTCCACTGATTTTGCAACAATACTTGATTTCATTCCCCATGCAAGCAAAATAATTTTTTTAGCATGCATTATGGTACTTATTCCGGCAGTAATAGCCAATCTAGGCACTCGGCTAATATTTTGAAAATCTTTTACGTTGGCAATTCGAGTTGAATTTTCTAGATTTACCAGCCTTGTTTTTGAATAAATACTTGAGCCAGGCTCATTAAAACCAATATGTCCATTATTGCCAATTCCTAATATTTGAAGGTCGATTCCACCCACCGATTCAATTGTTTTTTCCAATTCCTCGCAATGTTTTTTTATATCCTCTTTTTTCCATTTCCCATCAGGTATATGAATATTTTCAGGTTTAATATCAATGTGTTTGAAAAGGTATTGATGCATAAAACTCCAGTAGCTTTGAACAGCTTCTCGCTCTAATGGGTAGTATTCATCTAAGTTAAAACTGATTACATTTTGAAAACTCAATCCTTCCTCTTTGTGCATTCGAACCAACTCTCTATATAAACTGATAGGGGTAGATCCGGTGGCTAGTCCCAAGACACAATTTTGTCCCATCGATTGTTTTTGCTGAATTAGCTTCGCAATTTCACCCGCAGCGAATATGGAACCTTCTTGAGGGGTAGCGAATATATGTACCGGTATTTTTTCAAACGACTCAACCATTGTTACAATATTTAAGGATTTGGTTTACCTATAATTTGAATGCGAATTTAAGCCGAATTTTATAAATGGCACCAATTAGCAAAATGATTGGGTTGCCGCTCCATCGACCGAATTTGCTTTAACTGAAACATTGGAGGGCTTTACTAAGCTATAAATCGATTTATTTTAATATACCGATGTTAAACATTTTAAAACATTTACCATATAAATCCTTGCCAAACGTATAATTATGGTAATTTCGGCTTTGTAAAATTTAACTTATGAGTATTGGATGGATAATTTTTATAGTAGCAACAATTGGTTGGCATATCGGAATGTTTGGAATGTTTAAAAAAGCAGGGATTGATGGATGGAAAGCCCTGATCCCATTTTATAATACCTGGTGCATTGTTGAAAAAATAAAATTGAAAAAATGGTGGTTCTTTTTTCAATTGGTGCCAATTGCTGGGCAATTCGTTACCATTTGGATTACCATTAAATGGGTAGAGCACTTTGGTCGTTTTGATTTTTTGCATCACGCCATGACCGTTTTCTTTCCTTTTATCTATTTCCCCCTTCTTGGTTTTTCTAAAAATGAAAAGTTCGCTGGGGAGTTGGTAGTTAATAATTATAGAAAATCTGCTTCTCGGGAATGGATCGATGCTGCAGCATTTGCTATCGTTGCTGCCACACTCATTCGTACTTTTGTATTTGAAGCATATACCATCCCAACTCCTTCCATGGAAAAGACACTGTTGGTGAATGATTTTTTGTTTGTCAGTAAATCGGCTTACGGCCCTCGAATTCCTAACACGCCAATCGCAATGCCGTTTGTACACCATACGATGCCTTGGGTAAATGCTAAATCCTATTCTGAGTGGATAAAAATACCATATACAAGATGGTTTTCAAAGAATGTAACTAGAAATGATGCTGTAGTATTCAATTTTCCTGCCAATGACACTTTGATCAACGATGAAGAAAATTTCGGTTCAAAAATTACCTATTACCAAGCTGTTAGAGAGATGGGCAGAGAAAGGGTTTGGCAAAACTATGGTGATCTTATCATTTCCCGCCCAGTTGATAAGCGTGAAAATTTCATAAAACGTTGCGTGGCAATTGCAGGCGATACACTTGAAATTAAAAATGCTGTTTTGTACCTCAATGGTGTAGCGCAGCCTTTTCCTGCAGAATCAGAGCTTTATTATACTGTTCAATCAAGCAGTCCGTTGGATGAAGAGCAGCTCCAGTCTTTTGGAATACACACCGACCCTGATCTGCATGAATTCATGGCCTTTAATAATGGTATGTACATTATTAATATGACCCAGGCAGAGAAGAAAAAGGTTGCAGCATTAAAAAATGTAATCAAAGTAGACATTCAGATTAACCCGGTTAGTAACGATCTTTATCCTTACTATGACACAACTGCTCATTGGAGCGTAGATAATTTTGGACCGTTGTGGGTACCCAAAAAAGGAGTTGCTATCTCCCTTACTCCGGATAATTACATTCGTTATGAACGTTGTATTAGAACCTATGAAGGAAATGTACTAGAAAATAAAAATGGCAAAATATACCTTAACGGAATCGAAGCTACCAATTACACCTTTAAGTTCAATTATTATTGGTTAATGGGAGATAATCGCCACAATTCATTGGATAGTCGCTATTGGGGATTTGTACCCGAAGATCATGTGGTAGGGAAGGCTTCATTGATTTGGTTTAGCTGGGAAAAGGGACCACGCTGGAAAAGGTTGTTTAATGTAATACGATAATTTCAAGCTGTTTAGCAGGAACTGTTTTTTTGCTCCTGATATATTTTTATCCTCCTAGTTCAAATGCTAGGGGGATTTATTTTTTGACGATTTTATTTATTTAAGAAATGCATTTCCATCTATTCTGATTCGATCGGCTTGTTTGCACTGTTACCATCTTTGCTAAATTCAATAAGGGTTTGCTTTCCATTTATATGTTTTCCTTCATGCTCCAATAGCCATTTCTTTCTCCATAGATCGCCGTTATACCCTTTCAAATCGCCATTGCTTCCGATTACCCGATGGCAGGGGACTACTATGCAGATTGAATTATTTCCATTTGCCATACCTACCGCTCTGATGGCTTTACTGTTTCCAATTCTTGAAGACAGCGCTAGATAGCTAATTGTTTTACCATAAGGGATATTGGTTAGCTCGGACCATATTTTTTGTTGAAATGCTGTTCCCATTTGCTGTAAGGGCAATTCAAAAATGGTTCGTTCACCGCTAAAATATTCAGTTAGTTGTTGTTGGCAGATCATTGTAAGAGGGTACTTAGTTTGTGTTTTAGTTATATTTTCAGTAATAGGAATTGTTTTCCTATTGGTGTTGGTAAAAAGGATGGAACAAACCGATTGCTCGGTAACTTTTATTTCGAGTATACCTAAAGGACTATTGAAAAATGACTGTTCTATGGGCATTAAAAATATATTGAAAAATTTGGATGAATGTTTGTTCGATTGACTAAAATACAATTTCTTTGAACAAGAAATCCCATAAATATGTTTGCAACTAAAGCTGAAGGTAAATTTATAGAAAAGGCAATGAGTGCTATTGCAGACCCTTGCAGGTTATCTATTCTGCAAGAATTATTTAGAAAGGGTGAAATATGTTGTGGCGATGTTCAGATACTAACTGGACTATCTCAGCCTACCTGTTCCCATCACATTCGATTACTATCCGACAGCCAACTAATTCAATGTCGAAAAAATGGACGCAATCTTTATTTTACCCTAAATAAAAATAATTTTAAAAAAATAAGTTTGTTTTTAGATAAGTTCCACCAGCATTAATATACAATAAAACTAGGTAGACTACTATAGACTGTACGGTTTTTGGATGATAGAAAATTTAAATGGAGGAAGTCTCAGTAACTGCATCGATGTTAATACTGCCATAGATGTGGGGAAAAAGTTCATTTATAGAAGGAGCCATTTCATATTTCAAAACCGAGGTTAATTTTGTTTCATCAATGTGTAATAATAGTAAATCCTTTTGGCCTTTGTAAAACCTTTCCAATACACCTTTCACCTGATTGCTATCGCTGGCATGTATAAAGCCTTCTGATGCCAGGGAGTCAGCCTCATGGAAACCCTTTATTAACGATGCTTTCCAATGGGAGAGGGTGGTTACATGATAGATCATTCGTCCAATAATTTTACAAGGCTTA
>CANJAW010000212.1:0-5242 GCA_947472215.1 Chitinophagaceae bacterium | reverse complement strand
TTTCCCAAGTCAAATTAGGATTGGCATATTGTGAGGGTGCTGAACCGGTTAGGAAATTATAATTAGACCCCAAGGAGAACGTTTCAACAGCAGAATAGTTAGTGAAATTATCATTGCCGGTGACACCATTACTCAATCTCAACTTGAGGTTTGAAATTGTTTTAATCATATTTTTCATAAATTCTTCTCCACTAACAAGCCAGCCAGCTGAGCCTGAATAGAAATTACCATAACGATTGGCACTACCAAATTTGGAAGAACCATCAGTGCGATAGGATGCAGTCAGGAAATATTTATTCGCAACAGAATAATTGAGTTGAGAAAAATAAGATTTACGATATATTTCAGTTAAAGTTCCTTTTGCTACAGGCATACCTGATGCGGCATTAAGTACACTTATGCCATTTACAAGACCTGTATTATTTGCTGAAAATCCATCACTAACTTGTGACTGATATTCAAAACCGATTTGACCGTTAAGTGTACTATTCCCAAAACGCTGATTATATGCAAGTATCTCATTGTTCAATATGTTTTGCCCCGTAGACTGGGTTCTTCCTAAATATGCATTGGTAATACCTAAATATCCAGCAAAAGGACTTTGGTCATCTGCCCAGGATCTGCCATCACGATATTCCTTAGTTAATACTGAATTATAACGATACTGGGTGTTGGAAGTAAGCTTAAACATTGGCGAAATATCATAGGATAGCGTTATTTGAGGAAGAAATGTCATTGTTTTTTCATTGTTTACATTTCCTATTGCTTCGTAAGTCAACATATTTGTTGCTTTAGTGCCAATCCAGTCAGCTTGTATTTCTGGCAAATATTTCAATGTTCCATCAGGATTATAAGGACTATCAAAAGATGCAACCCGAACATTTTCCCCAAAAAGTGGGAAATTCGTTTTTCGGAAAGAAGCAAAATTTCTTATATCTAGTTTCCATTTTGTTCCGAGCTTAAAACTGAAGTTCATTTGACCAGAAATCATTTCCTCATCATTTCCCCGCATTGTCCCATCAATCTTATTATAGTTTAAGCTGACGTATTGTGTTGATTTTTCTGAACCGCCACTATATGAAAAACTATGTTTTTGGCTTGCTCCTTTTGGATAAAGCACATCTAACCAATTGAAATCGGTGGCAATCACCTGATCTCTTGTTTTGCCTCTCATAATTGAACTCATCCAAAGTGCTTCTGTATTGGTTGGCGTTGGCAGGTAGCTATTATCATTTTCAAAGGCTTCTCTATGATAATCATATAGCTGCGCAGAATTCATCAAGCCTACAAAATTTCCCCAAAGTGGTTTGTTCGATCCATAGGCTGTATTTATATTGAAGGTTCCTTTTCCTGCTTTCCCTTTTTTAGTAGTTACCACAATTACACCACCAGATGCCTTTGAACCATAAAGTCCTGTTGCACCGGCATCTTTCATAACTGTTATACTTTCAACATCATTAGGATTAAACGCATTTGAAGAAGAAATAACACCGTCTACTACCCAAAGTGGTTCACTGCTTGCTGTGATAGACCCTGTCCCCCTGATTCGAATAGAAGGTGCTGTACCTGCATCGTAGTTGTTATCGAATATTGTTAATCCTGCTACTTTTCCCTGGAGCAGATCAACTCCATCCATAGAGCTTGCGGTTGTTACAGCAAGTTTTTCTCGATTTAAGTTAACAACTGAACTTGATATTTCTGTTAACTTTTTGGAGCTGTACCCGACTGCTATAACTTCTTCAAGTACTTTTGGATCTTCTATCAGTATGATATCCATTTGCAATTTCATTCCAACCACCATTACCTGTTCTTTCATACCAGTTAAGGAGAAAACTAGTTTATCGGTAGGCAATGCATTGATGGTAAATTTTCCATCAATATCTGTAGTTACGCCTACCTTCTTATTTTGTACCACAATGGTAACACCATCTAAAGATTTTCCTTTCTCATCTTTAACTAACCCATTTACAATTTTCGATTGCGAATAGGCTTGAGATAAAATACATGAAATTGTAAGCAATGTAAGTAAAATGGATTTTTTGATCTTTGTTAATTTTCTCATAATAGCCAGTTTTGTCGTTTAATTAATCGTTATACTTTTTCTTAATAAATTGAATTTCACCCCATCAACCTTTATTATTATTGAACTATGGTATTTTAAATTATAAATTAATTTTCCAGCAGTAGAATTGATTTTTACACCTGAAAGGGCTTCTGATAATTCAGTATTTTGAAGTCCATCAATTACAAATTGTTTATCTTTTTCATCCCAATTAAAAAGGGAGAGATACACTCCATCATTGTTTTCAGCAAGCATGACATTAAAGGCATCATTTTTATTTTTAGCATGATCCCATAAGTCTAATGGTAAAAATCTTGTAGCCGTTTTCAGAGAAAATGCATCCTTAATCAGATTTTTCCTTTCATTTCTTAAAGTAAGCAGATTGTCACTGTTTATTTTAATCCCTCCAAATAAGGTTACATAATTACTCCACATTTTGGCCTCATTATAAGTTGTATTTCCGCCGAATTTATCTTCACCCCATGCCCTCGAGGGCTCTTCATCATCTTTATTTCTGACAACTAAATAGTCAGCATCATTCTGTGCCACGACATGATTCAGATAAAAATTTCCTCCATTTTGCAGGCATCGAGATTTATAATGATCGAAAGTTGGACAAATATCACCGCCTGTCCTGATTCCATCAACAATGCCGATCGTTGGGCCAAAAACTGATGAACAAGCTAAAAAGAAACCATCTTCAATACCTTCCCGCATTGCTTTTAAGCCTGCTCTTGTTCTTTCTATACTTGTCATGGAGTTATCAAAGGCCTTAATAGCAGTTACTTTCTTTATGCCTTTTGCATCCTCCTTTCCATGCTCATCTAAAATTGTTTCAAGAAGGCCATACCGCATAAAATCTATCTTGAAATAACTAAAACCCCATTCTGTACGAATCGTCTTTAATACATTTTTAATGTACGCACATACTGCAGGATTTGAATAATCAAAATAGACATATTGCATATATGTATCTTTTTTGTCTATCTCCTGGCAAATTGTTTCACCATCCTGGTCTTTCAAAAACCAATCAGGATGTTCTTTGTACAAATTAGAAATTTTGTCTGCTCTGAAACCATCGAGATGCACTCCCGCCCTATATCCTTTTGATTTCGCATATTCTGCAATCGCTTTCATGCCTCCCTGCAAATTTTTACGAACATTTAAGTAATCTCCTCTCGCAGTCCACCACCCGCCATCGATTTGAATGATATTAGCGTTTATTCCATCTACTCCAAGTTGGTCTATATTTTTAATAATATCTTTAGTATCATAGACTCTTCCGTAATAATCCCAGGTTGACCAACCCTTTAACTGCAGGGGTTCCTTTGCCTTAATTTTATGTTCTTCAGCAATTTCATCACCATAATTAAACATTAAATCCTGCCATGATTCATTTTTAATTTCAACAATTCGCTCAAATGAAATTGTTTCTCCAGGCTTTATAGATTTTTTTTCACCAATCGCTCTAATGACAATATCATTTTCATTATTATAATGAATATATGGCATGAAAATATTCCAGGTAAGTACACCTACAAGTGCAAAGCTTGTTTCGTTATACTTTGTCATTAGAAACATACCTGTTTCGCTCTGGGTATCTACTGAATTTGATTGTTTTATAGGAGTACGCCCCATGCAGGACCCCCCAAACATTAATTGTTTTTTTTCTTTAAGGTTTTCTGGTTGCTTTAAGACAATTATTATAGAATCTATTTTATCTACTTCCTGGCCGTAATTTATTAATGAGATTTCGTAATAGTATTGTCCATTTGCACCATTTTTTTTCTTGATTTTTGATTCGATCATTTTCTTTTCAGAATAAATGACACATTCAACCTGATTGGATTTGGGATAAGAAGAAAAACAGCTTTGCAAAACTGAAAGAAGAAATAAAAAATAGATTATGGCTTTACTGATTCTAGTCATGGTCAATCGTTAATTTTACAAAAGTAGAATTCCAATTTGCCAAAGAGCCGTAAAAAATGACTCAAAGACCATGTGATTTTGTTTCAATTCTAATAAAATATCGCTCCCAAGATTATTAGAATCAGTCTCCTGGAGGATTTTTCGCTGAATTACAAGTGAACACGACAAAGATTTTACTTATTGAGGCATTAGAGTGACAGTAAAGCTTCGACCGGATTAGGGTGGTCACTTTGTCCGGATTTTCCAGACAGAATTCAAAGATTGGTGTTCCCAAAAAAATGAATACCGATACGTTGACATCAAAGGTATTAATGAAGGATGGGCTAAGTGGAAGCCCTTTTATTGGATAATACAGTAAAAAGAAAAATCTATTTTACCATAAATACAGGGATTATGGTACCAAAGTAAGTGTATCTGCTAAATTACTCAATCAACCATTTGAGCAAATCGTCACTAATATGGAATATGACAAAAAGCATAAACTTCAATTAAAAAATATTTTAGCAGCAAAACTTAAACAACATTTTACGAATAATATTACCGATGAAAAATTAAATAAAAAAAAGGATTTCAGCATTACAAAACCAAATTGATACGGTAGAAGAACAGCTGGTACTGAATAAAATCACCAAAGAACAATTTGATAAATACCACAAAAAATATGCAGATAATATCAATCAATTGCAACAAGAAACACAGCAACAGCAAAAAGTGAGTGCTAACCTTGAAAAAGCAATCGAAAAAGGATTGAAATATGCCGAAAACCTACACCAGATGTTGGTTAGCGCAGATTACTACAATAAGCAAAAGCTGCAATACCTGCTATTCCCAGAGGGGATATCCTATGATAAAGAAAATAACACAGTTCTAACCACTAGCGTAAACACCCTATTCAGCGAAATAACAGTGCAGGAAAAGGTTTTAGCGGAAATAAAAAAAGGCAATCTTTTGCAAGATTGCCTTTTAAGTAGTAGTGTCGGGATGGCAGGATTCGAACCTGCGACCTCCTGGTCCCAAACCAGGCGCGATACCGGGCTACGCTACATCCCGAACTGAACAACTATTTACCATTTAATCAGCACCATTTTATAAGTGAAGAACATTGGGAATGGTCAATAAATAAAAAAGATCTTTTTGCGGAGAGAGTGGGAGTCGAACCCACGGTACAGTTTAACCCGTACGACGATTTAGCAAACCGTTCCTTTCGGCCACTCAGGCATCTCTCCTACCTGCCCTAACTTTATTAAGGGG
>CANJAW010000211.1:0-5251 GCA_947472215.1 Chitinophagaceae bacterium | reverse complement strand
TGGAATGATCTATCTTCTGGTGATTTGAATGCCCGTGCACGGGCCTATTTAGCTATTAATTGCGCTCACTGCCATCGTAGAGAAGGACCTGCTCAAACATCCGGATTATTTTTAACTGAATCCGAAAAGGACATTACTGTCCTTGGATTGAATAAACCTCCTGTAGCAGCAGGAAAAGGCTCTGGTGGGCGATTAGTTGATATACTAGCTGGAGATGCCAATGCTTCAATTTTATGGTACCGGATGCAAACCAATAGTCCTGGTGAACGAATGCCTGAACTTGGAAGGAGTTTAGTACACCAGGAAGGGTTAGCTTTGATAAAAGAGTGGATTGATAAAATGAAATAAATAAAATTCAAATTTTAAAATAAACCAAATGAAAAAATACAATTTATTGTTAGTTTGTATGCTGTTTAGTGTAGTAGTTTTTGCACAAAAGGAAGGGTGGAAAAATTTATTTGATGGAAAAACTTTACAAGGATGGAAAATATTAAATGGTAAAGCGAAGTATAAAGTGGTTAATGGTACTATCGTTGGAACAACTGTTACTGGTGAGCCTAATTCTTTTCTTGCCACCAACGAAGAGTATGGTGATTTTATTTTGGAACTTGATTTAAAAGTAGGAGAAATGAATTCGGGTATCCAATTCAGGAGCTTTTCGGATACAAATAGTAATAGTGTAAAGGCCAAACAGCAACGAAGCGATGGAAGAGTAAGGGGTTACCAGGTTGAGGTTGATCCTTCTGACCGAGCTTGGTCTGGAGGTATTTATGATGAAGCTCGTAGGGGTTGGATGTACCAAACTGAAATGAATCCTGCTGCCAAAAAAGCTTTTAATAAAAGCGGCTGGAATAAGTACCGTATCGAAGCTATTGGATCGGTCATTAGAACTTGGGTAAATGATATTCCGGTGACTTATATGGTAGACGACATGAATTTGAAGGGATTCATCGCTTTGCAGGTACACGGTGTTAAAGAAAGAGAAGATGGTCAGCAGGTTGAATGGAAGAACATTAGGATTCAAACAGGCGCAGCAATGAGGCCAAGGCCTTTGGATAATATCACTCCAGTAGCCAACTATACCCTCAACACCCTTTCACCGCAGGAAAAAGCCCAGGGATTTTCCCTTTTATTCAATGGTAAAAATCTAGATGGCTGGCGTGGTGTAAATCAAACTACTCCTCCTGCAAATGGTTGGCAAGTGGATAACGGAATATTACATGTGCTACCGGAAGATACTACCCAATCATCAAATTTTGGCGACTTGGTTACTATTAATCAGTACAAAGCTTTTGAACTTAATTTCGACTTTAAGCTAACTGAAGGAGCTAATTCAGGCATTAAGTATTTTGTTACCGAATCAGGTAAATCTAAAGCTGGCCTAGGTTTAGAGTATCAAATTCTGGATGATGAACGTCACCCAGATGCTAAATTGGGTACCGAAGGAAATAGAACTTTGAGCAGTTTGTACGACTTGATACCCGCTGATAAAATTGATGCTCGCTTCCAGCAAAAAATTGGCGAATGGAACCATGGTAAAATTGTAGTGTATGCTGATAACCAAGTTCAACATTGGTTAAACGGTTTTAAAGTAGTTGAATATCGTAGGGGAAGCAATATTTACAAAGTATTGGTAGCGCACAGTAAATTTGTAAAAAACAAGAACTTTGGTTTAGCTGACAAGGGGCCTATCTTGTTACAAGAGCATGGCAATTCAGTGTTTTTTAAGAATATTAAGATTAGAGAGTTGAAAAATTAATGGGTATTTTTTTATTCATAAACCATTGTTGTATGAATTCTTATTTTTCCTGTCCTTTCATTGTCTAATTGTAGTTTAATAAAATTCGTATTACCTCATTTTTTTAAAGTAGAAGATCAATGAAAATATTTTTCAAAACGGATGCTTGGTTTAAGTATTTATTCCATTGTATCGCTTTATGTATGGTTGTTTTACTGACTGGAATTGGTTGTAAAACTGGATCCAATAATGCTGATAATAAAAAAAATACAGATTCTATTCTATCCTGCCATACGAATATTCCTTCCCGATTAGGGAATTTGCAAACTGATACATCCAACAATTTAATGGCTACTAATACTCTTAAGGATCATACAGGAATGGTCATGATTAAAGGAGGCGACTATATGATGGGTGCGGCTGATAAAGAAGGACGAAAAGATGAATATCCTTCCCATGCTGTCCAAATTAAAGATTTTTGGATTGATGTTACCGAAGTTACCAACCGCCAGTTTAAAAAATTTGTAACTATTACTGGTTATGTTACGACTGCTGAAAAACCAATTGATTGGAATGAAATGAAAAAGCAGCTTCCTACGGGTACTCCAAAACCCTCTGATGATCAACTTTTACCGGCTTCTCTTGTATTTAAAAAAAATAAGAATGCTGATGATTTGAGTAATTATGCTCAATGGTGGGTTTGGAAGGCAGGTGCGAGTTGGAAACATCCTCATGGACCAGGATCGGATATTAACGGCAAAGAAGATTATCCAGTTGTGCAAGTTAGTTGGGATGATGCGATTGCTTATTGTAAATGGGCTGGCAAACGGCTTCCCACAGAAGCAGAATGGGAATATGCTTCCCGTGGAGGATTAATTAATAAAAAATACCCTTGGGGTGATGAAGATCCGGAGGCACTTCATCCTAAAGCAAATACTTGGCAAGGTACATTTCCAGCGTTCAATACCAACTGGGATCATTTTGAAAGTTTAGCTCCTGTAAAATCCTTTCAACCCAATCCTTATGGATTATTTGATATGGCAGGAAATGTTTGGGAGTGGTGTAGTGACTGGTATCATGAAACTTATTATGAGCAGTTGGTTGGAAAAAATGTAACTAATCCAACAGGGCCCTTGGTTAGTTTGGATAGTGATGAACCTGGTATTTCAAAAAGAGTTGTACGGGGTGGGTCCTTTTTATGCAATGCCAGTTATTGTAAAGGGTACAGGGTTTCTTCAAGAATGAAATCATCACCCGATACAGGGCTAGAACACACAGGATTTAGATGCGTTGCAGACTAAATTTCAATAGAATCAATCACCATTTCTTGATATGCCCGTATCTATTTAGTTTGTTTTAAATAAAATGTAAAATTGCGATTCATTGTATGAAAAAAATTGTTATTCTCTTTTTCGGTTGCCTTTTATATCTTTCTATATTTTCACAATCTTCCTTTAAACCAGAAGAACTGGTGAATGCTTTAATGGGAACTGATTCGAAATATAGTTTCTCCAATGGTAATACCTATCCGGCCATCGCAATGCCTTGGGGAATGAATTGCTGGACTCCACAGACGGGTACGAATGGGTATGGTTGGCAATATACCTATACTGCTGACAAAATCAGAGGCTTTAAGCAAACTCATCAACCTTCACCCTGGATGGGTGATTATGGTCAATTTTCTATTATGCCCATGACGGGTAAATTAAAAGTAGACGAAGAGAAAAGGGGGAGTTGGTTTTCGCATAAAGCAGAAGTTGCTCATCCGTATTATTATAATGTTTACTTAGCCGATTATGATATCCTAACTGAAATTGCTCCAACAGAAAGGTGTGCGTATTTCAAATTGACCTATCCTGCTTCTGACAGTGCTTATTTACTCATTGATGCATTTGATAGAGGTTCCTATATAAAAATTATACCTGAAGAAAATAAGATTGTCGGTTATACTACTCGAAACAGGGGAGAAGTTCCTCCCAATTTCAAAAATTATTTTGTAATCCAATGCGATAAATCGTTTTCATTTTCTTGTACCGTTGATAGTATAGCTATTATTTTAAAAAATGAAATTACCAGCAGACATGCACAAGCCGTTATTGGTTTTAGCACAAAAAAGGGCGAGCAGGTTAATTTAAAAATAGCATCCTCATTTATCTCTTTAGAGCAAGCCAATATTAATTTACAGCGTGAAATTGGAAACAAATCATTTGCTAACATTTATGATCAATCGAAAGCTGCCTGGCATTCAGAATTGAGTAAGGTAAAAGCAGAAGGTGGCAGCCTTGATCAACTTAAAACATTTTATTCCTGCCTTTACAGGATGCTATTATTTCCTCGAAAATTTTATGAGTTGGATGCTTCCAACCAAATCGTTCACTATAGCCCTTATAATGGAAATATTGAGAAGGGATATATGTTTACTGATACGGGTTTTTGGGATACGTTTCGCGCAATGTTTCCTTTTCTTACATTAATGTATCCTGAATTGGATGGTCATATTATGGAGGGATTAGCCAATACTTACAAAGAAAGTGGCTGGTTACCTGAGTGGGCGAGTCCTGGGCATAGGTCTACCATGATTGGCAGTAATTCTGCATCAATTATTTCTGATGCCTATTTAAAAGGCATACGTGGTTTTGATATTGCACAAGCTTATGAAGGCATGCGGAAAGACCATTTCCCTGGTGGAATGATGGGTAGAGCTGGTTACGAACATACTACTGCTAAAGGTGGTGGTATTGAAGAATATATTTCATTAGGTTATGTGCCTTATCCTTTGAGCCAAATTAAATATGGTTATCACCAAGATGGATCAGCGCAAACATTAGAATATGCGTACCAAGATTTTGCACTTGCTCAAATGGCAAAGTCATTGGGTAAAACAGATGATTACAATTTGTTTAGCAAACGCGCATTGAATTATAAAAATGTGTTTAATAAAGAAATTGGTTGGATGTGGACCAAAGACAGAACTGGAAAATGGAATCAGCCAATAGATATTTTACAATACGAACATGGTTTTGTAGAAGGCAATGCTGCACAATACACTTGGTTTGTTCCACACGATGTAAAAGGATTGATTGATATGATGGGTGGCAATGAAGTATTTACAAACAAACTAAATGATGTTTTTGAAAAAGCAAGAACCAATGGATTTGTTTCTGGTAAATCTGAAAACCCCGTTGATAAAGAATTATTAAGAAGGGTGTATATTAATTACGGAAATCAGCCATGTATGGAAACGCCTTTCTTGTTTAACTATGCAGGAAAACCTTGGCTTACACAATATTGGACGCGTCAATTAATTGATTCTGTATATAGTGGTATTTCTCCTCAAAAAGGCTATAGTGGAGACGAAGACCAAGGATTAATGGGATCACTTTCTGCCTTACTTAAAATGGGATTGTTTTCTACAAATGGTGGCACATCAGAAAAACCATATTATGAAATTACAAGTCCTATATTCAAAAAAATTACTATCAAGTTAAATGCTAAATATTATCCAGGTAAAGA
>CANJAW010000210.1:0-5252 GCA_947472215.1 Chitinophagaceae bacterium | reverse complement strand
CTAGTAGAATTAAAGAAAATCCCTGTTAATAAAGGGGTGACTATTTATGGCAAATTGGAAGGCAATAATCCTGGGGGAAGTGTAAAGGATAGGGCAGCTTATGGCATGATCAAAGGTGCTATTGACAGGGGTGAAATAAAGGAGGGTGTAACATTGATAGAAGCCACCAGTGGAAATACAGGTATTGCTCTTGCGATGATCGCCAGTTTATTTGGAGTACCTATTGAATTGGTGATGCCTGAAGATGCCACTCGTGAAAGAGTTTTGACGATGGAGGCTTTTGGTGCTAAGGTAACGCTGACGCCTAAGGCCAAATCGATGGAGGGAGCTATCGATTATGCCAATGCTCAACTTGCAAAGGGCGGGTATTGTATGCTCAACCAGTTTGGCAATGAAGATAATCCCGCCATGCATTACAAAACTACCGGTCCGGAAATATGGAAGGATACTCATCAGCAAATCACTCATTTTGTTTCTTCTATGGGTACTACCGGAACCATCATGGGGGTATCTAAATATTTGAAAGAACAAAATCCCCAAATACAAATTATAGGTTGTCAGCCTACCGACGGTTCTAAAATACCAGGTATACGCAAATGGCCCTTAGCCTATATGCCATCGATTTTTGATGCAAAAAGGGTAGACCGTATCATAGAAATTGACGAACAGGATGCCCGCATTATGGCCAAGCGATTGGCAAGGGAGGAAGCTATTTTTAGTGGAATGAGCAGTGGTGGCGGGGTGCATGCAGCCATTGAATTGGCAAAAGAACTTAGTTCCGGTGTAATTGTATGTATTATCTGTGATCGGGGTGACCGCTATCTTTCATCCAATTTGTTTGACTAAATACCTTTTTATAAAATGGCTGATTTTGGAATGTATGATTTGGATTGAATTGAAAAGTGTTTTGGCAACTTATTATTTTGATTGTTGAGAAAAACCATTGTTCATGAATTAATAGAGCTGTGCCTCCCCATTGATCTGCGAAATTTAGAAAATCAGACAGCCTACAATCAGACATATTCCCAACCTGTCTTGTATTTCAAAAAATCCCCTTACCTTTGCGGCGCTAAAAAGTTGGGCATAGTAAAGCGTATTTGGTGGTAGCCGCAGTTTATTTAGCATATTATGAGAGTAAAATAATCATATCAAGGCAACCCATCACTTACGGGTTTTAGATTTCCCTTCATTTTTTGGGATATCATTTCAATGTAACATTAAGAGAAAGGGGGATAGACCGACACGGTTTATCAACGCTGAATCGGACTAATCGAGTTAAAAACACAATCAACAACTAATCAATAAACAATCAATTCAATGGCAGATTTACGTTATCAACGAAATTTTGGTATTGCGGCTCATATTGATGCCGGCAAAACTACCACCACCGAGCGTATATTATATTATACAGGGGTGAATCATAAAATTGGTGAGGTGCATGATGGCGCCGCCACGATGGACTGGATGGCCCAGGAACAGGAAAGAGGAATCACTATTACCAGTGCTGCTACTACCTGCTTTTGGAATTTCCCAATGGTAAATGGCAAGAAAACGCCTGATACGCATCAATATAAATTTAATATCATCGATACTCCAGGTCACGTGGATTTTACTGTTGAGGTAGAGCGTTCCTTGCGTGTTTTAGATGGTTTACTAGCTTTGTTCTGTGCTGTATCTGGTGTGGAGCCTCAGTCTGAGACTGTTTGGCGCCAAGCTAATAAGTACAAGGTGCCTCGTGTAGGTTTTGTAAATAAAATGGATCGCGCAGGTGCCGACTTCTTAAATGTGGTAAAACAAATTAAAGAAATGCTGGGAGCCAAGGCAGTGCCATTGCAATTGCCCATTGGTGCTGAAGATAACTTCAAGGGTGTGGTGGATCTAGTTACTATGAAAGGAATGGTGTGGGATGAAGCAGGACAAGGAATGACTTTTAATGAAGTGCCAATTCCTGAAGATATGGTTGACGAAGTGAATGAGTGGAGACAGCACCTGATTGAGGCAGTGGCAGATTATGATGAAAAACTATTGGAAAAATTCTTTGATGATCCCAATACGATTACTGAAGATGAAATCCATGAAGCGATTCGTAAAGCTACTATCGATATCAGTATTATTCCAATGATGTGTGGTTCATCTTTCAAAAACAAAGGTGTACAAACAGCTTTGGATGCAATCGTTCGTTATTTACCTGGTCCAATGGATATTGAAGCGGTGAAAGGAACCAATCCTGATAGCGGCGAAGAAATTTTCCGTCATTGTGATATAAAGGAACCATTTAGTGCCTTAGCATTTAAGATCATGACCGATCCTTTTGTAGGTCGTTTGGCTTTCTTCCGGGCTTATTCAGGAAGATTGGATAGTGGAAGCTATGTACTAAATACCCGTACAGGAAAAAATGAGCGTATCAGTCGTATTATGCAGATGCATGCCAACAAACAAAACCCGGTTGATTATATTGAAGCAGGTGATATTGGGGCTGCAGTGGGATTTAAGGATATTAAAACTGGAGACACTTTGTGCAACGAAGATCATCCAATTGTACTAGAAGCGATGACTTTCCCAGAACCAGTTATCTCCGTAGCGGTAGAGCCAAAAACTCAGGTTGATGTGGATAGGATGGGTATGGCGATTGCTAAATTGGTGGAAGAAGATCCAACCTTGCGTGTTAAAACAGATGAAGAGACCGGCCAAACTATTTTGAGTGGTATGGGTGAGCTACATTTGGAGATCATCGTAGATCGTATGCGTCGTGAGTTTAAAGTTGAAATCAACCAAGGAGCACCTCAGGTAGCTTATAAAGAAGCTTTCCAAAATACAATACAGCACCGCGAAACATTGAAAAAGCAAACAGGTGGCCGTGGTAAATTTGCTGATATCGTTTTTGAAATCGGGCCCGCGGATGAAGAATTTTTAAAAGAAGGAAAATCCAACTTCCAGTTTGTAAATGGCTTATTTGGTGGTAGTATTCCAAAAGAATTTGTGCCAGCTATTCAAAAAGGTTTTGAAACTGCAATGACTACGGGCGTATTGGCAAGCTATCCAATGGAGAGCATGAAAGTACGCGTGTTTGATGGCAGTTTTCACCAGGTGGATAGTGATGCCATGAGTTTTGAATTGTGCGCTAAGCAAGGCTACCGTGAGGCAGGCCGTAAAGCAAAACCAGTTTTGCTAGAGCCAATCATGAAAGTGGAAGTATTGACTCCAGATCAGTACATGGGAGATGTTACGGGTGATTTGAATCGCCGTAGAGGAATGTTGGACGGAATGGATAGCAAACATGGGGTTCAGGTTATTAAGGCCAAAGTGCCATTGAGCGAAATGTTTGGCTATGTAACCCAATTACGTTCCTTGTCATCAGGTCGTGCTACTTCTACCATGGAGTTTAGCCATTACAATCCTGCACCGAATAATATTGCAGAAGAAGTAATCGCCAAACAAAAAGGAAAGCAGAAATCCGAGGATTAATTTCGCCCTCTACTTTCCAGCTATGGGAGGTTCAGAGAAGGCTAGATTATTATATCATCAACCCCGTACACTTGTACGGGGTTTTTTTCTGATTTTTTTAAAGAATTGGCGGGATCCAATTACATCCTGTCATTATAAATTGGGGGTAGAATGGGGTATTAAAAAAAGGGTTGCAAATTGGCAACCCTTTTTTTATATTGGAGTTCAACTTGCTAAATGACCAATCAATTGCCGCTTGAAAATTTTCTTATCATTGATATTGAAACGGTATCAGTAAAGGAGGATTTTGATTCGCTAGGGGAGCATTGGCAGCATTTGTGGGGCCAAAAGGTATTGCGTTCATTGCCTGAGAACACCACCCTTGCTGACTATTATCTCCAACGTGCAGGGGTAATGGCTGAATTTGCCAAAATTGTATGTATCAGTATTGGATATTTTAAAAGGGAGGCAGGGATGCTTCAGCTACGAATCAAGTCTTTTTCTGAAGTGGAAGAGGGGGATTTATTGCAGCATTTTGTACAGGTAGTGCTTCAATTTGGGGCGGTAAACAGTAAGTGGGTTTTTACAGGGCATAATATTAAAGAATTTGATATTCCATTTTTGTGCAGGCGATTGATTGTAAATGGGCTAGGTATTCCTTCTTTCCTGAATTTTCAAAATAGGAAGCCCTGGGAAACCAATTTGGTGGATACATTTCAATACTGGCGATTTGGAGACTATAAGAACTACACTTCTCTTCAACTATTGGCTGCTGTATTAAACATTCCTTCCCCAAAAGACGATATAGATGGCAGTCAGGTGGGGCATGTTTATTGGGTAGAAAAGGATCTTCAACGGATTGTGGTATACTGCCAAAAAGATGTTGTAACGGTGGCCAATATCCTGCTTCGATTTAAAAACCAGCCATTATTGGAAGTTGGCCAAGTGTTTTTTGTACCCTGATAGGTGGGAGAGGTTTCCTTACAATAGCGCGTTGCTCTCATCTTTTGTACTGTCTTTCAATCGATTAAAGAGAATATTTCTCCAAAACTTACTATGGGAGCCGAGGCTTTTAGGGTTGTTGGCAAAAGAATTTGGAGCGGATAACCCTTATTCATGCTGCCTTTCCTTTGATTTTTAGCAAAAAAGGCAAAAATCTTCAAAAAACTTTACATTTTCCCTTTGCTATTTCAAACCATCCCCTTACCTTTGCACTCCAAATTAAAAAACGAAAGTTTAAAGTTCTTTAAATATGTCACAGAGAATCAGAATAAAATTACAGTCTTACGATCATAACTTGGTTGATAAGTCAGCTGAGAAAATCGTAAAAACGGTACGCAGTACCGGTGCAGTTGTAACAGGACCTATTCCTTTACCTACGCACAAGAAAATTTTTACTGTATTGCGTTCTCCTCACGTAAACAAGAAAGCGCGTGAGCAGTTTCAATTGTGTACACACAAACGTTTGTTAGATATCTACACTAGCAGCAGCCGAACAGTGGATGCACTGAGTAAGTTGGATTTGCCAAGTGGTGTAGATGTTGAGATAAAGGCCTAATGAACCTTCCTGCAGCGTCGGGAAAGGCAAAAGGTTAGTTCTTAGAATTAAAATAGTGAACATCTAACTCCGATTTTAAACGGAGCGCTGGATAAAAAATAGATACAATGAAAAGTATTATTGGAAAGAAAATTGGCATGACCAGTGTCTTTGACGAAACAGGCAAGCAAACTGCTGTTACGATCATTGAAGCCGGACCATGTGTAATCACCCAAAAGAAAACTGTTGAAACAGACGGTTACAATGCACT
>CANJAW010000209.1:0-5257 GCA_947472215.1 Chitinophagaceae bacterium | reverse complement strand
GTCTTTTTGACCAACAGGCGAAGCGGAGGAAATAGTGTAATCTATGTAATGGAAAAGCGGACTACTAAGTTCGGTTGTTGGTCAATAAGACCAACAACGGCGAGTCCAACAACGCATCTTACAATTGCCTGCCTTCATTGAAAGCAAAAGTCCATCCCTTTTGTAAAAGAATGGACTTGAAATTAATTATTGAATATACCCTGATAAAAAATTACAGATCCTGGATTGGTTTGTAAACCGGAACCAATAATTTCATCACAGACCATGCAATCAAATAAGATACTGCACAAATGGAAAACATGATGGTATAACCGGTTTGAATATGGCCGAGTGCTTTATAGTGGTCGAAAAGGGCGCCGCCTAATTTTGACATCACCACGCCTCCAAAACCTCCTGCCATTCCTCCGATTCCGATAACAGACCCAATCGCTTTTTTTGGAAACATATCTGAAACGGTAGTGAAAATATTAGCAGACCAGGCCTGGTGAGCAGATGCCCCAATACCAATTAAAATTACAGGAATCCAAAAAGTATAGCTTCCAAGTGGCTGTGCGGCTAATACTACCAAGGGGAAAAATGCAATCAGCAACATTGCCTTCATTCTACCATCGTAAGGCGAAAAGCCCTTTTTAATAAAATACATTGGAAACCAGCCTCCACCAATACTACCAAACATTGTCATACTATATAAAACTGCCAAGGGAAGCATAATTTCTGTTTTCACCATCCCGTACTGAGCTTCTAAATATTTGGGCAACCAGAACAGAAAAAACCACCACACTCCATCGGTCATAAATTTGCCAAATGCAAATGCCCATGTTTGTTTGTACCCCAATAATTTAGTCCAGGATACTTTTACTTTATCTGAACTGCTAACTATTTCTTCTGCGGCATCAATATTGATATATTCCAATTCCTGACTAGACAATCTTTTTTGATTTTCAGGTTTTTCATAAAAAATACGCCAAAAAATCAACCAGGCAAAGCCAAGTGCTCCAATCAATATAAAGGCGGTCTCCCAGCCCCATTGCTTGGCTACCCAAGGAACAGTAAGGGGCGCCAAAATAGCACCTATATTAGCACCTGAGTTAAAAATCCCCGTAGCAAAAGAGCGTTCCCGTTTTGGAAAATACTCTGCCGTTGCCCTGATAGCAGCCGGAAAATTACCTGCCTCTCCAATAGCTAGTACTGCACGTGAAATCATAAATCCTGCGATTGAAACTGGCACTGCCGCCAAGCCTACCAATGTCAGGATATTTGAAAACACTTGACCAGTAAAGATCGAATAAGCATGCATAATGGCACCAATAGACCAAATAATGATCGCCCAAGAATAGCCTGATTTGGTTCCCAACTTATCAATAATTCGTCCTGCAAACAACATGGAAATGGCATATACAAACTGAAATACTGCAGTGATATTGGCATAATCGCTATTGGTCCATCCAAACTCTTTGGAAAGGTCAGGCGCCAACAGGCTCAATACCTGGCGATCTAAATAATTTACGGTAGTAGCAAAAAACAATAGTGAGCAGATGGTCCACCTGTATTTACCAATGGTAGTTTGATTCATATAACAGCAGTTTATTTATTTTTTTTACAGGTTTGGATAATGGCCAACACTTGCGTAGTGGAGGCAATCAGTTCTTCATATTGTTTATTTTCCATGACTGATTTTGTAACGAGCTTGCTTCCCATACCTACCGCACAAACGCCAGATTTGAACCACCCCTCAATATTTTCTTTGGTAGTGTCCACCCCTCCTGTGGGCATAAACAATAAATTAGGAAACAACTCACGGATGGCCTGCATGAACTCCATTCCAAGGATATTACCGGGGAACAATTTGATCATTTTTGCGCCCAAATTTTCGGCAGCAATCACTTCAGAGGGAGTCATACATCCCGGTACCCAAAGCATCCCATTGGCATCGGCAACCTTAGCTACACTTTCTACTAGACCTGGGCAAATAATATAATCGCAGCCCGCATCTATAAAAGTTTGTGCCATTTCGCCATTCTTAATCGTACCAATACCTAGATACATATCCTTCAATTCTGCATCACATACTTTACGCATCGCCTTGAAATTACCAAGGGCGGCTTCGCCCCTGTTAGTATACTCAATAGTACGGATACCCGCTCTATAAAGAGCCTTCATTAATTCTATACTAACCTGTTCATCTTTATTAAAAAAGAGTGGTAAAATACCTTGTTGGGGAATCAACGACAATAAGGTTTGTTTTTTCATGGTGTAACATTCTTTGATTAATCAACAATATTATTTTTAATTAACCACAACCAATAAATTATTTACGTAAACGATTGCGTAAATAGTCCGTGAAATTAATCCTTTATCCTTGTTGCTTTGCCAATTAATAAAGAACTTTGATAAATAATATGTTTCAATTGTAAGAAACGCCATTACATATATTTAAAATATCAATATCATGTCTAAAAAAGTTGTTACCCTTGGAGAAATTATGTTGCGTTTATCTACTCCAGATTTTAAACGTTTTGTGCAGTCAGATTCCTTTGACATTACTTATGGTGGTGGAGAAGCCAATGTGGCAGCAGCTTTGTGTAATTATGGGCTAAACGGAACCTTTGTAACCAAAGTGCCCAACAATCCAATTGGACAGTCTGCCATCAACCATTTGCGTCGCTACGGTGTGGATACACAATATATAGCAAGAGGGGGTGAACGATTAGGAATTTATTTTTTAGAGACTGGTGCCTCCATGAGAGCATCGCAGGTAGTTTATGATCGAGCGGGGGCTTCCATTGCTGATGTAGAGGCTAGTGAATTCGACTTTGATAAAATATTTGAAGGGGCCGATTGGTTTCATACCACCGGTATTACTCCTGCGCTCAGCGATAAAGCGGCGGCTCTTACCGAAGCTGCGCTTAAAGCTGCAAAGGCAAGAGGCATTACTACCAGCATCGACCTCAATTTTCGCAAAAAATTATGGAGCAAAGAAAAGGCGCGCGAAGTAATGAGCCGACTTTGCCAACATGTAGATGTTTGCATTGGAAACGAAGAAGATGCCGACACTACACTTGGATTTAAGGCGAAGGATACCGATGTTACCAAAGGAGAACTAAACCTAGATGGCTTCAAAGATGTATTCAAACAAATGAAAGATAAGTTCGGGTTCAAGTTTATCGCCTCCTCTTTGCGTGAAAGCCATAGTGCTAGCGACAATGGTTGGAGTGCACTGGTATATGATGGTACCGATTTTCACCATACCAAACAATACAATGTAAGAATTGTGGATCGTGTAGGCAGTGGCGATAGTTTTGCCAGTGGACTGATTTATGGCCTCGTAACTGGCATGAGTATGCAAGATGCTGCTGAATTTGGTGTAGCGGCTTCCGCATTAAAGCATACTATCCCAGGTGACTTGAACCATGCTACCTTGAGCGAAGTAAAGGAACTGGTAAAAGGAGATGGTAGTGGCAGGGTGCAGCGGTAATTTTTTTGAACTATAGGGGTCAGCGGTTTAGGAGTTTAGAGGTTTAGGGGATTAGGGGTTTAGAGGTTTAGGGGTTTAGAGGTTTAGGGAGATGACTGCTTCCACTACTGGCTCTTTTTTGAAAGTACATTTACAAATTCATTATTAAAATACCAGCACTCATGATTATAGACAGCTTAGAAAACGCAGCTAAATACACTAGTATTCATCCTTTATTTGCCAAGGCATTTGAATACATTGCCAGTGTAGACCTAGCAAATATTGAAATTGGTAAATACGAAATAAGTGAAGGCTTAAAAGCTATTTTTTCGGATAAAAAAGGAATGGCTGCAGCAGAATCGATCGCCAAATTTGAATGCCACAATAAAAATATTGATATTCAACTTTGTATCAGCGGTAATGAAACAATTGGCTGGAAGCCCCGCCAAAGTTGCATAAAAACTAAGGGTGAGTACAACCCCGAAAAAGATGTATGTTTTTATGATGACGAACCTGATATGTATTTTCAACTGACAGCTGGCCAATTCGCCATTTTTTTTCCAGAAGATGTACATGCTCCCATGATTGCAGTAAACGATCATTCCATAAGAAAACTAGTAATGAAAATACGTATCTAATAACGATGATACTTTCCATTAACGCTATAAAAAAAGTGCAGCATAATAAATGCTGCACTTTTTTTATGCTGTTGAAGAGAGTTACCACCCGAAATATCCTTTCGCATTATTATAACAAATATCTTGAATTACTTTCCCTGTCCATGCCATATCGTTGGGCAGCTCCCCCTTTTCTATTTCTTCCCCCAATAAATTACACAGAATTCTCCTAAAATATTCATGCCGAGGATAACTCATGAAACTGCGACTATCTGTAAGCATCCCCACAAATCTAGTAAGCAACCCCATATTACTCAAAGCATTGATCTGTTGTATCATGCCATCCTTTTGGTCCATAAACCACCAGGATGAGCCAAATTGAATTTTACCGGCAACACTTCCATCATTAAAATTACCAATCATAGTCGCCATCAATTCATTGTCGGCTGGATTCAGATTGTACAAAATTGTTTTTGCCAATTGATTGGTACTATCTAGACGATCTAAAAATTTAGACAACTGCTTAGCTTGTGAAAAATCGCCGATAGAATCCCAGCCAGTATCCGCACCCAAGGTTTTTAACATCCTTGCATTGTTGTTTCTTAATGCTCCTAAATGATACTGTTGTACCCAATTTTTTTCATGATCCCATTCGGCAAATTTTACCAACATGGCTGACTTGAATTTGATATTTTCTGGCTGTGAAATAATTTCACCTGCTGTCAATTTCCGAAAAATATTTTTAATTTCTGACTCTTGGTAATCTACTGCATATAACTGTTCCAAACCATGGTCACTTACACAACAGCCATTTTCTGCAAAAAAATCATGCCGACTTTTGAGTGCTTGCAAGTAATCATCCCAGTTGGCAATTAAAATATTGGAAACCTCCTGTAATTTATTGACATAGGCATTGAAGCTGGCTACATCATCTACGTTCATAGCCTTATCTGGACGAAATGCAGGCAATACTTTAATCTCAAAACCATCTGCCTTTATTTTTTGGTGGTGTTCCAATGAATCGGTTGGATCATCGGTAGTACAAAGTACTTTCACATTCATTTTACGTAACAAATTCCTAACCGAATACTCCGGTGTTTTCAATTTGGCGGAACAAAGGTCATAAATTTCTCTAGCCGTTTCAGGAGAAAGAATTTTATCGACATCGAAATATCGCTGCAATTCC
>CANJAW010000208.1:0-5263 GCA_947472215.1 Chitinophagaceae bacterium | reverse complement strand
TAATAATATTTACATTTAAAACAGTCTGCTCTAATAATTTCATTTTTTTTTGAAACATTACTAAGCAACTCGACTAATAGTTTATTTTCATCCCTTAACCTAGTAAATGCTTTTGAGCGGCACAAAGTCGCAAAACTGCCTATTTGGTTTACTTATCGTACGTATATTTGAAGAGTGGTTTAATATGGCAAAAACTTTAATCAATTTTATGAACGATTTTATTACTATTCAAGATGCTGCAGGGGCTACCCACGTTATATTTACGAGGTACATTACCAATCTCACCCTTCAAAGCGGAACAGCTAAAATACATATCAATAGCGGTGGCTCTACTATGACCGTTCATACAAAATATACCATCAAGGAATTAATGGATATTATTTTACAACAACCCGAATAAATTGACGCTGCCCCCCCTTGGCTAAAGTTAATGTATGAAAACTACCACCCCTACTTGTAGGAAATTTCCATCGTTATAAACTATAATTTGTTGAAACAATTATTACTACTTCCTATTTTTTTTCTTAGCATTTTTGCCATTGCCCAGAAAAAAAACAGCTCCTATCAATTACATATTCATAAAACATTCTCTCCAATACAAGTTGATGGTGCAATGGATGAACCAGTCTGGAAAAATACAGACTCAGCCAGTAATTTTTTTATGGTTTTACCAATGGATACTAGCAGGGCTAGTGTAAAGACCTCGGTAAGAATGACCTATGACAGCAAAAATATTTATATACTAGCTATTTGCTACCACAAAAATCCAGCACCATATATGGTTGAATCGCTGAGAAGAGATTTTACATTTGCAAAAAATGATAATTTTATCTTTTTCATCGATCCTTTTGATGACCGTACCAATGGATTCACCTTTGGTGCAAATGCCGCAGGTGCCCAATGGGACGGAAGCCAGTTTAGTGGCGGAAGCGTAGATCTCAGCTGGGATAATAAATGGGTTTCGGTAGTAAAAAACTACCCTGACAAATGGATATTTGAGGCAGCCATTCCCTTTACTTCCTTGAGGTACAAAAAAGGAATTACCCAATGGGGCATCAATTTTAGCAGGATGGATATTAAGGTTGCAGAAAAATCTAGTTGGACACCAATTCCAAGACAATTCCCCACTGCATCACTTGCCTATACAGGTACCCTCGTTTGGGATGAAGCACCGCCTGAAGAAGAAGCCAATATTTCTGTAATTCCATTTTTACTGGGTGGCCTTTCAAAAGATTATGATCATTCTAAACCTTCTTCTTATCGAAAAGATCTTGGAGCAGATGCAAAGATTGCCGTTACCTCTTCGCTAAATTTAGACATGACGGTAAACCCCGACTTTTCACAAGTAGAAGTAGATAAGCAGGTAACTAATCTAGATAGGTATGAATTGTTTTTTCCCGAGAAAAGGCAATTTTTTTTAGAGAATGCTGATCTTTTTGCCAATTTTGGATATACTAATATTCGACCCTTTTTTTCACGCCGTATTGGCCTAGGAGTACCCATCAGTTATGGGGCTAGACTGAGTGGAAGCCTAGATAAAAACTGGCGTATAGGCATTATGGATATGAAAACAAAAGCGGAGGCTGAAACAGGACTGCCTGCACAAAACTTTACGGTGGTTGCATTGCAGCGACGCTTATTTTCCCGTTCCAATATCCGCCTGATGTTTGTAAATAAACAATCGCTTCAATACGGACAAACAAAAGATACTTCCCAAAAGCGCTATTCAATGTACAACCGAAATCTTGGGTTAGAATATAATCTTGCATCGGCCAATAATTCATTTTCAGGAAAAGCCATGCTGGTGAAAAGCTTTAGTCCGGGTAAAATGGCTGGCGATTTTGTACATGCTGCTAACTTGCAATACACCAATAAAAAATGGATGATCTCCTGGCAACACGAATTGGTAGGTAAAAATTACCTGGCCGAGGTTGGATATGTACCCCGCAATGACTATATCAAAATCAACCCTCAACTAAGTCATACATTTTTTCCAAAAAAGGGAATTATTTTAAGCCATGGGCCAATATTGAGTTCCACTTTTTTCTTCAACAAAAGTTTTATTCAGACAGACAATGAATCTTTTCTAAATTACAAAATCAATTTACGAAGCCAAGGAATCATTGATTGCTGGATAGCTCATAATTTTGTAGATCTATTAAAACCTTTTGACCCCACCAATACTGGTAAAGCTACCCTTGCAATTGGTACTTTACACAGTTGGAACGCTTGGGGAACAGGCTACACTTCAAAACCGCAAAAACTATTTACCTATGCTTTCTCTTCAAGGTATGGGGGATATTATGCCAATGGAAATCGGCTCAATCTTACTGCAGATTTGGGGTACCGTTTTCAACCATTTGTAAACATAACTTTAAGTGCCAGTTTCAATCATATCGACTTACCAGAGCCTTGGGGACAGACCAGTTTCTGGCTTATTGGGCCCCGTATTGATGTTACGTTAACCAACACTTTTTTCTTCACCACTTTTTTACAATACAATGACCAGCAAAAAAATGTAAACCTCAATACCCGGTTACAATGGAGATATAAACCAGCCAGTGATTTCTTTATTGTATACACCGATAATTATTACACCGCACCATTGTATGTGCGCAATAGGGCACTGGTTCTTAAAATCACCTATTGGTGGAATAAGTGATGGAAGCTTTCACCAGAAAAAAATCGAAACTCCATCGCTACATACTAAATATAATGTTCGCCAAGTTTATCAATGGGTATGGATAAGTTAAATTATTGCTTTAAATTTGTATTCAATTAATTGCCTG
Source organism: Chitinophagaceae bacterium (assembly GCA_947472215.1). Taxonomy (GTDB): domain Bacteria; phylum Bacteroidota; class Bacteroidia; order Chitinophagales; family Chitinophagaceae; genus Ferruginibacter. The sequence goes on along the minus strand of CANJAW010000208.1, from coordinate 2,474 downwards.
ATAGTATAATGGTAGTACAGCAGATTCTGATTCTGCTTGTCTAGGTTCGAATCCTGGTCGGGTAACAAAAAAACTATAAAAGTCACTATCAAGTGACTTTTATAGTTAGTAACCATCGCCTCTTTAAAAAACATTACGTACACAACCCTTTTTAATCAAATATTGTATAACAAAACTGAATATAAAATATCCAAACAACTATGCATCTTGCGTCTACATTTTCAATTTTTGACTGGAGCCTAATTTTATTAGGTGCTTTTATCATCGGCCTTTCCAAAGCTGGTTTGAGGGGGATTGATATGATGAATGTAACCATTATGGCCATCGTATTTGGCAGTAAGGCCTCTACAGGAATTGTACTTCCATTGCTTTGTGTAGCAGATGTTATTGCCGTTTTCTATTACCACCGCCATGCACAATGGAACCATTTTTGGAAATTAATCCCTTGGATGGTGATTGGTATTTTGGTGGGAGTTTATGTAGGAAAAGATTTGAATGAAGCCATTTTCAGAAAACTAATGGCCATTATTATCATTATAACCGTAGTGATTATGATCGCATTGGAAATGCGAAAAAAACCACTCATCCCTTCCAATAAATTATTTGTAGCTAATATGGGATTAGCTGCAGGATTCACTACCATGCTGGGTAACCTGGCGGGGGCTTTTTCCAATATTTATTTTCTTGCAATGCGCATGCCCAAGAATGATTTTATTGGCACTGCAGCTTGGATATTTTTAGTGATTAATCTTTTTAAAGTTCCCTTCCAGGTATTTTTCTGGAAAAATATTACCCTTGACTCGCTTCATACAGACCTACTATTGTTGCCCGCCATGTTAATTGGCTTTTGGATAGGACTTACAATCGTTTCAAAAATAAAGGATGATAGCTACCGAAAAGTAGTCATTGTACTTACTTTTTTAGGCGCCATCGTTATCTTTTTTAAGCGCTAACTATTAGTAAGGAAAGTATTGAGCCAATGCCTTGGCAACCCCATCATTATGATTGGTATCTGTAACAAAATCAGCCACCTTTTTTATTTCCTCCGGGGCATTACCCATAGCTACCCCTACTCCAGCATATTCAATCATTTCCATATCATTGTAATTATCTCCGATCGCAATAACTTCTTCCTGAACAATACCGTACTGATTCATCAAAAATTGTATGGCCTTAGTTTTAGAAGCTTGCAAATGCATCAGCTCTAAATACGAAGACTGGGATTTAAAAATATTTAGCTTCCCATGGTAAAGCCCCTTTAATTTATTCTCCACCGCAATAATCAAATCTTTATCCCCTACAATCAAAATCTTATTAGGACCTGTATTCGTATCATTCCACCCTCCTATGATTTGTTCAATAGGCTGTATCTGAATGGCAACCTCTGTAATTCGCTGTTCTTTAGTGGTAGCACTTGTATTTTCAGTTGCAAACCAATTCATCTGACTATAATATATTACGGTTACAGCTTGCTTGTGCAATTCGTCGTGAATAGCTGCTACTTCATTTAATCCAACACTAGCTTGAAAAATAATTTCATCATTATGATAAATATACCCCCCATTGAGACTCACTACCGGCATTGACCTCGGTACAACCTGTTGGGTAATGGGCAATAAACCATGCAGCGGACGCGCTGAAATAGGAACTACTAGAATTCCTTTATCCAACAATCGTTGAATGGCATTTTTGTTGACTTCGCTAATGGTATGGTCCTTTTTTAACAAAGTACCATCCATGTCTATGAAAACCGCTTTATACATTTGGTTGATTAAAAAGTAATAAAAAATTAAAGATAAATCACTTTCACACCGTAAACAATAGGAAAATAGAAAAAACTCTTTTATAGTAACTATTTGAAAAAGACTTTATCAAATTATTAATTACCGCTCATGGATACTGGTTTCACGGAGCCTTAGAAATCCTCCCTCCCTTCCGGAAAAGGAAGCCCTTACCTCGGCTACCAATGACAATGCAATTTCTTCAGGTGTTACACCACCAATATCCAAACCTATAGGTGCGTGAATGCGATTTAACTGCTCCACAAATAACGGCTTCCCCTCTTCAGTTAATTCCTTCCATATTTTTTCTGAACGACTTTTTGGACCGAGCATGCCTATAAAGGGAGCAGGGGTTGCCAATGCAATCGGCAAATTATTTTTATCGGTATGGTAATCATGTGACATTAAAATAATGGCGGTATACTCATCTATTGGAAGAGCTGAAAAATTTTCAGGCGGACACACCGTATCTACAATTTTAATAATGTCGCCCTTTAATTTTAGAAGGTTGGCCACAATGGTTGTCTGCCATCCTATTTCTTTTAATAAGCTGCTGAGGGGATAAATATCATATTGGTGGCCCATGATAACCACGCTAATTTCCGGATTTACTATTTCAATAAAAAGTCCAATTTTTTTTTTGTCATCCACAATAAAAGAACAAGGGGCTGATTTTTTTTCAGCAATTTGTTG
>CANJAW010000207.1:0-5343 GCA_947472215.1 Chitinophagaceae bacterium | reverse complement strand
GTACCGATCGTTACAATACCATTCTGCGTACACGTATTACACGCCGTCAATATCGTTACATTACTATAATACGTATTCAAACGATCCACTATCTCTTGCGCATTGATCGTAACATTATTCGCACTCGGAGTAAATACATAACTCGTACCCGATCCTTCAGTTGGCCCCCATACTCCATTTGTTGTTGGCCCTGTTGTAATACGTATATTCGCATTGCCTGTTCCTGCTCTCGCTATAGGCACTACCTCATTCGTACCCAACTGGACCGCATCAAATAATACTCCATTAACATCAACGAACTTAATCTGGTCAATTAGCTCGCGCGTAAGTACACTATTGATAAAAAGCTTACCCCCTGTTCCACTGGCTCCCGTCAATGATGTATAATCTCCCTGCCAGCCAATCACCTTCAAGGTCTTATAATCAAAGGATACCCCAGAAAAAGTCAACGTATGCGCACCCGTACCAAAAATCAATGAACTATTATCAGACGAAACAATCAGCGTACCCACAGTTTCTGTATAGCCCCCCGTATTTAATACCCCTCCATTAAAATTAATATTACTACTACTCGAAAATACTTCCGATGCCCCCAACAGCAACACGCCGCCACTAAGAGTAGTAACGCCTGTATAAGTATTCGCCCCACTCAATGTCAGTTTTCCTACACCGTCCTTGGTTAGCGATCCTGCTACCGTACCTATTACTCCTGTCACCAATATATCGCCTGCACCTCCTATCGTTAAACCAAATCCAGAACCTACCACTGTACTGCTCGCTGTCAATGATAATAAGCCTGCGTCGCTATTTATCCTAACCCCCGTACTGCCCAATGTAATGGCACCACCATATTCATTATTACCACTTACATTTCTTAACGCACCTGCACTACCCACGCCTGTTCCATTCAATGTCAATGCCTCTGCTCCTATCAATATACCTCCCTGTAATTCCAATACCGCATTTGTCGCTGATACAACCACTCCTCCTGCTGCAGTTCCTAAGCCGGTATTATTCTGAACATTCAACACCCCTGCACTCACTGTCGTTAATCCCGTATAGCTATTAGATCCACTTAATGTCAATTTACCGGAACCATCCTTTGTAAGTGTACCTGAACCAGTACCTACCACTCCTGTTACAACGATATCTCCAACGCCACCAAATGTTAAATTAGAATTCGTACCTGTTATTGTATTCGTTGCTGTCAATGACAACACACCAGCATCACTATTTATTCTAACACCAGTACTACCTAAAGTAATCGCACCAGTAATTATATTATTACCACTTATACTTCGTAATGCTCCTGCACTTCCAACACCTGTTCCATTTAATGTTAATACATTACCTAAAGCAATACCACCTTGTAACTCTAATGCTGCTGCGGATATTACACTTACAGCACTAGTTCCTAATGCTGAGGAATTTCTTACATTCAACACACCAGCACTCACTGAAGTTAAACCACTATAACTGTTCGCGCCAAGTAAGGTAAGCGTACCTGAACCACTCTTCACTAAACTCATCACTCCACTGCCACTCATTATATTATCCTGCAACAATCCAACATAACTCGTACTGCCATTATTACCTCCAGTAGTTAATGTATAATTACCACTACCACTACTCGATACCACTGACGTCACACTCGCACTCGTTAAACTTCCTATCGTCTCCAACTTACCATTCATATCCAACACACTACTCGATGAACTTAAATTCACATCACTACCATCCGGTATATTCGTTCCACTTCCCAACTGCAACGTCCCTGCCCCTAGCGTCGTGGTACCACCATACGTATTGGTACCACTCAACTTCAATATACCTGCGCCTGCCTTAGTAAAATTTCTACCACTAATCACTCCACTCACTCCAACATTACTCGCATCAACAATCGTATTCGTTGTCGTTATCGTAATATCTCCTCCATAAGTTGATAATGCATCTCTGTTGGATGTCGATGATACTGCAGAACCTATATTAATATTACGCGCACTAATATTAATTGCACCCCCATTACCACTATTAGCCACTGTTGTATTTGCATATCCGCTCGCATTGATAGTTCCTGCACTTGTAGAGGAGATCGTTCCCAAAGTTGCGCTCAAAGTAATGCTTCCGCTATAGTAAGGAGTTACATTATAGGTACTAATTGTTGCTATTGGCTGGGTTCGAATTGGAGCCGTTATATTAATATCCCCATTGGCGCTGTTCAACTCTATCGCATGCGTATTATAATAATTAGTGCCATTGGCGCCATTGGCTAAGGATAGCTGGCTGCTTACATTAATATCACTATTCGCTTGTATCTTAAATAACTTATTATAAGTTGTAGCTGCTAAATTCTCATCCGTATTAATTGCTGTACTGATTGTAATGGTCCCTGTTTGTGTACAACTAGCACATGCCGTTAATATTGTTACATTGCTATAATTGGTATACAAACGCGTGGTAATATCACTCACATTAATATTCGCACTATTAGCTGTAGGCGTAAACGTATAAGAAACTGCGGAACCGGTTGCTGGCGACCATGTACCTCCACTCGTAGCAGTAGCAGAAATCGTTACATTGCTATTTTGTCCAACCCCGCTTTGTGAAAACAACATGGCCCCCAATAAAAAAAACAGGCCAATACTCACCTGTTGAAAGTAAGTATAAGCCTGTTTTTTATAAAATATTATATTACTACGCATAGATAAAAACGCTGGACCCTCATTTAATGCTCAACTAAAAAACACCCGCTGCTCTAACAATTTACCCCTTCCTACAAAAACAGTCCCACGACAATAAAAGACTTGTTATTAGTAATAATAATCAAACTGAACCCTATCACCAACCATAATGGCATATGATCCATTGCTGGCGGGTGTATACGTTAGTACTTTTGTTGCTAGAACGACCGAATAGGCGGAATTGGAAACCCGAATGCCATTGATATACATTTTAATCTTATTGGTAGAGGCAGGTGATTGAGACAATGTAAAACTAGTTTGACCTGCAGTGGCTGCGGCAATAGTAAGTACCCCTGTTTCATCTGTCACCTCCCTCACCAAGGAGTAATCCGTTCCAGACGCTGCCGCCGTTACCGTACCAGTACCATTGGCTTTTAAAATGCCATTCACAGAACCTGCTCCACCATAGGCACTACCAATAACCGATCCATTCCAAATACCACTAGTAATGGTTCCTACAGTTGCGATATCTGTACCTACCAATTTCGAAGCCGCAATACTGCCCCCCAACATGGCATTGGTAACCTTGGTGGCACCAATGCTGGTAACGCCCGTATTTGAAATCGTGACATCTCCACTCATCGCTACAGCCGCCGCCAAATTAGAGGTGCTGCCCACATAAATATTTCCACTATTAAGCGCACTTGTCATACCTCCTCCATCCGTAGTTGAAATCGTTTTTCTTCCGCTGGCATTGGTAATAAATAAATTGGTGCCATCAAATTCTATTGCCCCTGTCTCGGGCGTCGTTAGGTTGGTGCCGGCAGTTAATTTTAAAGGTGCCGTTCCGGCTGAGGCGGTTCCTGCTTTCAGCTGTAAAATAGCAGAAGGGCTGCTAACACCAAAGCCCGTATTATCACCACTGGTAAATATTCCGCTGGCCCCTACAGTTGCATTTGAATTCCATTTAGTTAGATAACCCGTGGTCCCTGTTCCTGTAACCGGGTTAGTCAAAGCATTTTGCTTACCATTGAATATCACCCAATCCGCTGCAGATATTAATCCTGCCGCCTCTGAAGTAAAAGGTGATGTTGGAATCGTTACAGACAATACACCGGTGGTACTATTTAACAGTAACCCCGCACCCAGCTTTATTTCTCCCGCCAAATCCGTAGCGGGAGACTTGTTACCCAAAAGCGTTTGCTGCGACATGGTCTGTATTTTCTCAAAGGTTACTGCAGCATTGGCAATCTTGGCGGTAGAAACAGCCCCATCGGCAATTTTTGCCGTGGTTACATTGGCATTCAATATTTTAACAGTAGTAACCGAATCATTGGTAATAGTGGTCGCCAAACTACCGGCCGCTGTGGTGACCGCTCCAGTTAAAGCAGGAAAACGAAGGGCGTTCAACGTGCCTGTTGCATTAGCGCCAGAAAGATCAACCGCCGCCGCAGTAAGTGTTTGCCCAGACAAAGTCAAATAACTTTTACTCGCCCCCCCTAAGTTGATATCTCCAGTATTGGTTCCGCCAATCGTAGCATCGTCCACCAAACTTAACATTTTAGAAGTAGTTGATCCACCAGCAATCGTGAAACCGGTAGTGGCAGCGGTAAGCGTCAGGCCTTCATATGTTTTATTAACTAGCGCTTCTGTTCCGGCAAGCGTGGCGAGGGTGCCGGAGCTTGGTAAAGTAACATTGCTATTAGCATTGACCGTGAGGGTAGTATTGAATCCCATACCCGGAGCATTGCCACTAAGGGTCAATGAATTTCCGCCATTGTCAACCCCTGTACCGCCTTTTGACGCGGGCAAAATTCCTCCAGAGATAGAAAAAATATTATCCACCGCCTTTTTTACAAATTGCGTACTAGCAATTTGAGTCGTATTGGTATTATCCGCTGCAGTAGGCACAGTAGGTGTTCCGCTAAACCCTGGTGAATGAAGGGCTGCCTTAAGATTTATTCTGTCTGATAAAGAAATGGTATCCGCCTTCTGTAATAAATTGACCGTGTCTGCAATGCTTAGCTTTAGAGCAAGTTGATTCCTTAGTAATAACAAGGAGTCCAACATCCGCTGAACTCTTACATAGCCCAACAACATCGCTGCCGTATCCGATATATTTAATTTTGCATCCGTAGTAACACCTGTGGATGACGCTAATACATTTACTACTGAATCTACATACACTTTCACCGCCTTTTGGGATGGATACAATACATCACTAGTACCCAATGCCCTGGCGGCAGATTTATTCACCGCGTCTTCTTTTACATTAATACGATTCGACAAGGCTACCGTATCTTTTGCAAAGCGGCCACTTAACATCGCTGCCGTATCAGAATACTTCATTCCGGTAATACTTGTCAGATAAGGCGCAATCATAATGGGAAACTGTGCCGTATCCAACTTTACATTAATTCTGTTCGATAAGGATAGGGTATCTTTTGCAAAGCGACCATTCAACATCGCTGCCGTATCCGATATATTTAATTTTGCATCCGTAGTAACACCTGTGGATGACGCTAATACATTTACTACTGAATCCACATACACTTTCACCGCTTTTTGGGATGGATACAATACATCACTAGTACCCAATGCCCTGGCGGCAGATTTATTCACCGCGTCTTCTTTTACATTAATACGATTCGATAAAGCCACT
>CANJAW010000206.1:0-5358 GCA_947472215.1 Chitinophagaceae bacterium | reverse complement strand
CCCTATCTGCCCAACAATCAATCGTACCATTAAGCGGATATGGTGTTTGGGATCGGTCAAATGCAAAAGACCCAAGAGATCCCAAGTACAATTATTTATTGGGCCTGAGGGCAGAAGCTACTTGGGCAGAACTGCAACCCAATGATTCCAGTACTTATAATTGGACACCACTTCTCGATGTTTTAAAGAAATCAGATAGCACCAATCAATTTGTCAAGATAGGTATTTTTGTGGGTCCTGATTGCCCTGGTTGGTTATACTCAAATGGTGTTCCTGCTGTTAAAACAAATAGTATTGACCACCCGGGGTGGACCAGCTATCCATACTATCTGGATGAAGATTATAAGCGGCATTTTTTCCGGCTGCTTACCGCCATGTCTGTTTTCCTGAAAGGCCAACCGGAAAATTTATTAAAACATGTTTGTTTTGTTCAAGTAATGACAGGCTGCACAGGTGATGAAGTAGCGTACAAAGGTACTCCGCTACCTTCCTATTCTATGTACCAAATTTCAGATGCACAATGGCTTAATTTCCGCTTGGAATCATTTTCAAAATTTACATTGAATTTTAATCAAGGCAATGGAAGAAAAATTGGGTTACTATATAATAATGTAGACCCTGTAGATCAACCTGTCGAGTGGCAATGGGTCAATAATAACACAGACCCAAGCATCGGTTTTGGCGTAAAAGGAAGTGCTTATATGAGGGGGCATCATTTATCAGATGAGATGACCTTTAAGAAAACGTATGTGCCTTTTTTAGTCAACCCTCAAGGGATGAAACTGTTCTCTGCTGCCGAAATGGATCAATCATGGACAAAGCCATTGTATCAAATTAATGTCCCCCTAGGATTTTATTGGGGAATGTTAGGAGGACTTAATACCGGCCTTTCGATTTGGGATATTTCCGCTACTGCTTTGAACTATTCCGATAACGCGGTTACTGTTCAGAATGTATTTCGTTTTTTCAATAAATATGCCCCACAAATTTATCCTGCTACTGCAACAGCGGCCTATTCGGTTTTTCATGAAGGGTTAAATTCAGCAGATACTATCAAATTCAAAGTAAGTAAGTATGGAGTTGCCAAGCAAAGTAATCTTGCCCGTTATAGTGCTATTTGTAATGATTCAGTATATAAAAGTCATGGAGCAAAAATGGACGACTTGCCATCGGCAGCCCTTGGTCAAGTTGCACAACGTGATCAACAAACGGGGTACAATGACGCTGGGTGGTATATTCAGGATGGCAATTACGAAAGATGGATAAAACAACTTAGGCCTGATTCAACTTCAATTGGTCTTTTTCGCATACGGGGCACTATTAACAACAGTTCATCTATTTATGACCGGTTTGCCCGTTCGTTTGAGAACAAAACAGGCAGGAATGCAATGTACTTTCAGTTTGATACATCTGTTTTTTCTCTTACAAAACCCAAAAGTTTACAGTTTTCGATTACATGGCTTGATAAAAATGCGGGTTCAAAATGGTCTCTGAAATATTTTAATGACAAAGGGCTTCAAACTGCATTCATTAAAACTGGTATTGGTGATAATCAATGGAAAAAAGACACGATTACCGTTACTAATGCAATTGTATCCGGAAACGGATTATATGGTTCTGACTTTATGTTGGTAAATGAAGATACCATGGATGATATTTTTAACGGGATTGAAGTGGACATTGAAAGAAAAAATCCGGTACTAAATGTTATTAATACCAGTCGAATTGAAGTGTTTCCTAATCCAACAAATTCGTTTATTTCATGGGGAAAAAGCTATGCTGTAGATGAATTGGTTATTTATAACGTCTATGGGGCCATAGCGATGGTTGCAAAGCCAAATGCCGGTTCTGCAAATTTAACAGGGTTACAAAGTGGTACTTATTTCGTGAGCTTTTTTAATCAAAAAAATTATATTCAAACTGTGAAAATTATAAAACTGTAGCATTATCGAGCTTGCTTTTAAAATGCATATTTTCAGACCCATACATCCTGCTAATGAAACATTTGCACTCAAAATTGAGACGATATGAATCGGTCCTTTAACTGCCAGATGTATATTTTCACATTCAAAACTAAATTTTAATATAAATGAAAAAAATCGGTTTCAGCATTTGTTTAATGTGGATAGCAAGTTTTGGATTTGCTAGTGTTAATCCCACAATAAAATATCAGGATAATGATGCATCATACAGCATCCAATGGAGTAATCAATTCGCACAAATCAACAACCTGGTTCCGGAAATTAAAATAAATGGACTTTGGGTATCGGCTAATCAGTTTAAAAAAATAAAATGGGAAAAAAAAGAAGGCACTCGTTTAAGTGTGAATAATCAATATGCAGGCAAAGTAGAATACCTCTATTTAATTTGTGAGGGACATCCTTTTATTGAAGCGTTCACGATTGTTTTTGAACTGATGGAAGGACGCCCTTATTTGTTTATGAATTCTAGTTTGCAAGCTGCCAAAAATTTTAAATTGGGCGGTGTCAGATTGTTTAATTCCAATAAGGAAAATATTGTATTGCCTGGGAACAGCAAAGATTGGGTTATTTTTAATGAAAGTGCCTCCGCTCCTCATGTTGGAGCAATCATGTATCCTTATCAATTAAATACAAAGAAAGCCAAACAAGGTTCTTTTTCCAAAGCTCATACGGGGGTTTGGTTAAGCATGCTTATTAATGATACAAAAAATTATGCTTTTTCATTTGCAAGCATAGCCGGGGAGCTTTGGCCAAATAACTTTAAATGGGACTTGCCCGAGGAGAACAATTTTAATAAACTTAGAGTTTCTAGTCGCAGCGGGGCCATTTTTGAAAAAGAAGAAATATGGGTGACGGTAGGTAAAAAGATTGTGACCGACGCTTTTTTAGTAGGTTTTTGGGAAAACAAGCGTCCTACAAAAGTCTTATTAGAAACTGGAGTGATTATAGGTGAAAATGTTCGAAAGGGAAAACCCATGCGTTCTCCTGAACCGGGTTGGAGCTCATGGCACTCTTTCGATCGTAAGATTACAGAAAATCAAATGATCCTTACTACAGATTTTATAAATAAAAATCTTAAAGAATTTGGTTGGAAAATGATCCAATTAGATGGTGGGTGGTGGACTACTCCAGGTCTGTATAGTGTCAATGACTCATTTCCTAATGGCATTCGTTATTTGTCTAACTATATAAAAAATAAAGGGTTTGAATTTGGTCTACATGTTAGTCCGTTACGAACTAACACCCAAGATCCAGTTATAAAGCAACACCCTGAATGGGTCTTAAACTCTTTAATGAAAATAAAAATAGATCCGAAGGATGAAGAAATGGTTACCTCTCTTGGTACTGTTTATTTAGATGGTAGTCATCCCGATGTTCCATCATTTTCTGCAGGCCGTTATCAACAGATGATTGAAGGCTATCGACCTTCTTTTATGAAGTGGGATCACCATTACGGTGGACTTGAAGAGGCTATACGATATGATTCTACAATGACATTTTTACAGGCTCATAACAAAACAATAAGAGCTATAAGAAATGCTTTGCCTGATGATTTGATTATAACGCGCAGTATGGGATATTTATTTGGTGCACTTGAATGTTATGATGCCATTCGGATAGGACAGGACATCAATCATCCTGGAATAAAATCAAAAGAAGAGCCTTATGCGAATATTACTTTTGGTAAAACACTGGGAACAATAGAAAATGATCAGGTAGAAAAGGGATTAGTTCGATTTGCGCGTACGGCTTCTCAAAACTTTTATGTCCACAAAAATATCGCTATTTGTGACCCCGATGCATTTTTTGTTTCTCCTCAATACACAATTGATGAAGCAAAATGTCATATGACATTAGAAGCGATAATGGGTGGATTATTCTTTTTCGGCGATAAAGTTGAATCCTTGCCAAAAGAACGGTTAGAGATTTTGAAAAATAAAGATATCATAGCTGTAAATAAGCTTGGAGTACATGCTATACCGCTTGACCTTTTTTCAGGTGTTGACGTCCCAACGATATGGAAACTGGAGACCAACGACCGACTCATTATTACCATTTTTAATTGGCTCGATAAAGACGTTACAAAATCATATGATCTCAATGCTGATTTTGAATTAAATAGTTCAAAATATAAACTTACTGAATTGTGGACTAAAGAAAATTACAACTTAGTGGCCGATAAGTTAACATTAATTCAAAGGCCACACGCAGTTAAAATTATAGAGTTTAAAAAATTATAAACGGATAGCTAATGATTGCATTTAGTAATTAGCTATCCTATTTAATAAAATGTAAATTATTTAAAAAGAAATTTCAGAAAATGAGCAAACAATCTGCCAAGAAGATAAAATATGTTTTTCTTTTATTTGGTTTATTTCTATCAGTTTCAGTAATAGGGCAAAATAAGCGACCGAATATTTTGGTTATTATGGCTGATGATATTTCAAGAACGAGTATGGGAGTGTATGGAAGTAAGTATATTAAAACCCCCAATTTCGATCGTATTGCTCATGAAGGCGTTTTGTTTACCAATGCGTATGTTTCCAATCCTAAATGTTCGCCTTCACGAGCTTGTTTTTTGACGGGCCGCTACTCTTGGCAACTTGAAGAAGCCGCTAATCATATCCCAGTGATGCCGCCTAAATGGAAATTTTATCCAGAATTGCTAGAAAGCAATGGCTATACTATTGGATTTACGGGAAAAGGTTGGGGCCCCGGGGTGTATTATGGGGAACATAATCCTGCAGGATGGGAGTATAATACTATTAATTTAAAGCCTCCTCATAGTGGAATTAGCAATAAAGATTATGCTTCCAATTTTGAGCAATACCTCGATACAAGGGATCAAAATAAGCCATTTTGTTTTTGGTTCGGAACGCACGAAGCACATCGAAAATACGAACAAGATTCTTATAAAAAAGCCGGTAAGGATTTGAGCTCGGTGACTGTGCAGAAATTTTTGCCTGATAACGAATTGGTAAGAGGAGACCTGGCCGATTATGCTGTGGAAGTTGAATATCATGATATGATGATTGGCAAAGCTTTGGAGGCATTAGCAAAACGAGGTATGCTTGATAATACAATTATCATAGTTACTTCTGATCAGGGAATGCCATTCCCACGTATAAAAGGTCAGATATATGATGAAGATTTTCACGTAGCTTTTGCAGTACGTTGGGGAGATAAAATTAAACCAGGAAGAACTATTTCTGATTTTATTAATTTCCCAGACGTAGCTCCTACAATAATGGAAGTAGCCGGATTGAAACCGCACACACAGATGACCGGTAAGAGCTTTTTAAACGTATTGCTATCCGACAAATCTGGGAGAATTGATAAAAACCGACATTTTTCATTAGTAGGCAAAGAGCGGCAT